>JANMYZ010000048.1:0-18899 GCA_031382605.1 Planctomycetota bacterium
CCCATACTGCAATTTCACCGAGTCTCTGGTTGAGACAGTGCCCAACTCGTTATGCCTTTCATGCAGGTCGGAACTTACCCGACAAGGAATTTCGCTACCTTAGGACCGTCATAGTTACGGCCGCCGTTTACTGGGGCTTGACTTCACAGCTTCGACTTGCGTCTAACCGCTCCGTTTGACCTTCCAGCACCGGGCAGGCATCAGACTCTATACGTCCACTTGCGTGTTTGCAGAGTCCTGTGTTTTTAGTAAACAGTCGGTTGGGCCTATTCACTGCGGCCGACAGAAGCTTTAACACCTCCATCGGCACCCCTTCTCCCGAAGTTACGGGGTTAATTTGCCGAGTTCCTTAACCAGAGTTCTCTCGCGCACCTGAGGCTACTCGCCTCGCCTACCTGTGTCGGTTTTAGTACGAAATCTCGAAGCGTTATCTCCCGACGGGCTTTTCTCGGCACAGTCATCACGGGCTTATAAAGCTCAAGGCTTTTGCCGGAATCTGAACGTACACCTAATCTTTCAATTAGGCAGGCTCAAAAACCGAGTGGGCCAACTTACGGCTCCACCCCGCTACTCCCATGCGTCCCCCGTGGGCACTCTTCAAGATGGGCCGGAATATTAACCGGCTGGCCATCGACTACGCCTTTCGGCCTCGCCTTAGGATCCGCCTTACCCTCCGCGGACTTGCCTTGCGGAGGAAACCTTAGGCTTACGGTGAACAGGATTCTCACCTGTTTTATCGTTACTCATCCCAGCATAATCACTTGCTACCGGTCCACGACTCGTTTCCGTGTCGCTTCTGCCCTGTAGCAACGCTCCTCTACCCCACATGATGATCCGCAGATCACTATGTAGCTAGAGCTTCGGTATAACGCTTAAGCCCCGATTATTTTCGGCACAATCGTGCATCGACCGGTGAGCTGTTACGCACTCTTTAAATGGTGGCTGCTTCTAAGCCAACATCCCGGCTGTCTGAGCACAATCACTTCCTTTACCACTGAGCGTTATTTTGGGACCTTAGCTGCTAGTCTGGGCTCTTTCCCTTTCGACTATGAAGATTCGACCCCACAGTCTGAGCCCCGGGGTTCGGCAAATGGTATTCGGAGTTTGATTGGGGTTGGTAACCCGGTAAGGCCCCTAGCCCATTCAGTGCTCTACCCCCATTTGCTACACGCCCGAGCCTATACCTATATATATTTCGAGGAGAACCAGATATCTCTCAGTTTGATTAGTCTTTTGCTCCTATCCACAAGTCATCCAAGAACTTCTCAAGGTTCACTAGTTCGGTCCTCCACGAGGTGTTACCCTCGCTTCAACCTGCTCATGGATAGATCACTAAGTTTCGGGTCTACCGCCAACTACTCATCGCCCTATTCAGACTCGCTTTCGCTCCGCCTCCGATCCTTAAGATCTTAGGCTTGCAGCTGACGGTAAGTCGCTGGGTCATTATGCAAAAGGCACGCCGCCAACCTGGACTCTTTCCGAAGAAAGGCCATAGGACTACGACTGCTTGTAAGTGTCGGGTTTCAGGGTCTATTTCACTCCCCGCCAGGGGTACTTTTCAGTGTTCGCTCGCGCTACTCGTGCACTATCGGTCTCTCAGGAGTATGTAGCCTTAGAGAGTGGTCTCCCTAGCTTCACGCAGGATTTCACGGGTCTTGCGTTACTCAGGTACCACCTAGAGCCAACTTCACTACGCGTACGGGGCTATCACCCGCTCTGGCAGATCTTTCCAGATCCTTCTGCTCGCGTCGTTGGTCCCATATTGGTGGCCCTACAACCCCGAAGTGTAAACACTTCGGTTTGGGCTGATCCGCGTTCGCTCGCCGCTACTGACGGAATCTCATTCGATTTCTTTTCCTCGAGCTACTAAGATGTTTCAATTCACTCGGTTGACTCCGCTTACGCGGTGTTACAGGTTCACTGTAACGGGTTGCCCCATTCGGACACCCCAGGATCATAGGTTCGGTGCACCTTCCCTGGGCTTTTCGCAGCTTAGCACGTCCTTCATCGTCTCTGAGAGCCTAACCATCCATCCGACACCCTTAATTACTTGAATATCGTCATGCTTGTCTGTTCCACGATTCTCGCGTTGTCAAAGTGCTTACGAATCAGGATTGCTCCTAACCCGCAAAAAACTTGTGCGCGTTATTGAATGAACCGGGTGATCACCTTACTCGGAAAAATCTTTCTCGAATAAAATGACGCGCAAGAAGACAAAGGTGGTGGAGGCAAGGAGATTCGAACTCCTGACTTCCAGCTTGCAAAGCTGGCGCTCTACCAACTGAGCTATACCCCCATACGTCCGGTGACTTGATTCGGACATCGACTAAGCGATATCCAACTTCTTATCACGACTTTGGTGCGTGTAGCAAAATGTGGTGGGCCTGAGAGGACTCGAACCTCTGACCTCACGCTTATCAGGCGTGTGCTCTAACCAACTGAGCTACAAGCCCCCGCTGGTGGCATCTTGCTCCGGTTCAATCGTTATACGCTTGTCAAAGAAGATCATCGACGGTTTCCCGAAGACAAACGGCTGTGGCAACGCAACAGCAGTGGAGAAAAGAAGGGCTATCTTTTTTATGGATCGTGACGTTCACAAATGGACCGGAAACCGGTCAATCTGATCTGGCTTATCATTCTGAATGAACAACAAGCACTCATCACTTCTAGTTATCCCTAGAAAGGAGGTGATCCAGCCGCACCTTCCGATACGGCTACCTTGTTACGACTTAGTCCCCCTTACCGGCATCACCTTCGGCGCGTCCCTCCTTGCGGTTGGAACTACGACTACGGGTGCGGCCAATTCGGGTGGCTTGACGGGCGGTGTGTACAAGGCTCAGGAACAAATTCACCGCGGCGTGGCTGATCCGCGATTACTAGCGATTCCAGCTTCATGTGGGCGAATTGCAGCCCACAATCTGAACTGAGGGTGGCTTTCGGGGATTTGCTTACTCTTACGAGCTTGCTGCCCTTTGTACCACCCATTGTAGGACGTGTGTGGCCCAGGTCATAAAGGCCATGATGACTTGACGTCGTCCCCACCTTCCTCCTGCTTGCGCGGCAGTCCGACTAGAGTCCCCGGCATTATCCGCTGGTAACTAATCGTAGGGGTTTCGCTCGTTAAAGGACTTAACCTAACACCTCACGGCACGAGCTGACGACAGCCATGCAGCACCTGTTCCGGTTACCTCATTGCTGAGAATTTCTCCGCTTTCACGGAAATAATCCCGGTATGTCAAGACCTGGTAAGGTTCTGCGCGTTGCTTCGAATTAAACCACATCCTCCACCGCTTGTGTGAGCCCCCGTCAATTCCTTTGAGTTTCAGCCTTGCGACCATACTCCCCAGGCGGAGCACTTACCAAATTGTCTCCGACAGACATCGATAGCTCGACATCCATCTAGTGCTCATCGTTTACGGCGTGGACTACCAGGGTATCTAATCCTGTTTGCTCCCCACGCTTTCGTGCCTCAGTGTCAGTTACGTACCAGTAGGGCCCCTTCGGCTCTGGCCTTCCGAGCAATATCTACGCATTTCACCGCTACACTGCTCGTTCCCCCTACCCCTCACGCACTCAAGTCCACCAGTATCAAAGGCCGTTCCACGGTTGGGCCGCGGGATTTCACCCCTGACTTAATAGACCACCTACGCACCCTTTATGCCCAGTAATTCCGAACAACGCTTGCCCCATATGTATTACCGCGGCTGCTGGCACATATTTTGCCGGGGCTTCCTTCAGAGAGCAGTCAGACTGGATGCTATTTACATCCAGCGGTTCCCCTCCCTCGACAGCGGTTTACAACCCAGAGGGCCTTCATCCCGCACGCGGCGTGGCTTCATCAGACTTGCGTCCATTGTGAAAAATTCGCGACTGCAGCCTCCCGTAGGAGTCGGGCCAGTATCTCAGTGCCCGTGTGGCCGGACAGCCTCTCAGCCCGGCTACTGATCATCGCCTTGGTGGGCCGTTACCCCGCCAACTAGCTAATCAGAGTTAGTCCGCTCAAACAGCGCCGGGTCCCGAAGGAGCCCCGACCTTTGACCTCATGCTGCGTACAGCTCGTGGTCTCATCGCGCATTACAATCCCTTTCGGAAAATTATTCGCGTCTGCTCGGTACGTTGACTAACCATTACTCACCCTTACGCCACTGTACTTACCTTGCGGCTTTCTCGTGCGACTTGCATGCCTAAACCCCGCCGCCAGCGTTCGTTCTGAGCCAGGATCAAACTCTTCAAAAGTGTTTGTTCGTGGTTCTTCTTAAATAAAAACTTCCTCATCTCCGAAGAAATGAAACGGTTCTCACTTGCTTTGATTGACGTCCGAAGACGCCAATCGGTTTTGGATGGACCCGCTTGCACGGGTCCTGAAATCAATCCCGAAGGACTGATTCCCTTCTTCTCTTCTCCACAGCTGTTGCGTTGTCAAAGACACCGGTTTTATCCGGTTTTTCCCGCGTTTTCCCGGTGCTTTTTAGCACCCTGGCTCACGTGTGGGAGGCGCAATATGTGAGCCACCCCCACGCTGTCAAATACCAGTTTTCATGACTCCCTCACACGTCCTTCATCTTGCTGTCTTAACTGTACTTATAGCTATATGGATTTTTGCGCCTCGTTTCCAGAGCGCGGGACCAAAGCGTCCTCGGGGCTTCTGCGCGGTGCGCTCCGATCACCAAAAACACTGATTTTACTGCGTGAAATCAGTGTTATTTCACCCTTACGCAGTCGAGATACCCCTGCTACCACGTGCTGATGCCGACCTCACGGGCGCTTCTCACCTTGATTCTGCCTCCATGAAATGGCATCGGATGTCCCCGTTTTGTCGTCTTTGTTCTTCAAGCGCGGCCAATCATCACGAAAATGCGCGCCGCCACGCTAACCGGCCCCTGGGCCTGCGTTCCGCGAACTGACTGCTCTTATGGATTACCTGTGTTGAGCAGCGCCATTTTTTGCGCCGCTCTGGGCCACCCAGGGCCACATCGAGAATGCACGCGTTCAATAAACGGGAGATTTCCCTGCTTGGCCGGGTTCTTCGCGCACTAATCGCGGAACCAGGTAGCCCGGCAGACGCGCCGCCACTGCCGTATGAAGCTCTTTCGCGCGCTGGTCGTCGACCAGAAAATGTGCGGCCCCAGCCACATGATCGAGCACGTGCAGGTAATAGGGCAGCACTCCGGCGTCAAAAAGCTTCAGCGACAACTCAACTAATATGTCAGCGCTGTCATTCACCTGACGCAGCAAAACCGCTTGGTTCAGCACGGTAACACCGGCGGAGCGCAGACGACCACAGGCCTCCTTGACGTCTGCCGCGATTTCTTGCGGATGATTGGCGTGAATGACCACCACCGGCGCCAAGCGCGTACCGGCAAGCCAGCCGAGCAACGGTTCATCGACGCGGCTTGGCAAAACCACCGGCAAGCGCGTGTGGACCCGTAAACGCTGCACATGCGGAATCTCCGCCAAATCATGCGCTAATGCCGCCAGCTGACTGTCGGGGAGTGTCAACGGATCGCCGCCCGACAGCAGGATTTCCTGAATCGTGGTGTCAGCGCGCACGTACTCCACGGCGGCGTCCCACCAGCGCCGCCCACGAGGCAATTCGTCGTAGGCATAATGCCGACGAAAGCAGTAACGACAGTGAACGGCGCAGGCTCCGGTTGTCACCAGTAAGGCTCGGCCATGATATTTATGCAGCACTCCAGGCACTGGGCCGCACGCGGTTTCGGCCAACGGATCGTGGCTGAATCCTGCGACCACCACGCCTTCGTCGGCCACTGGCAGCACTTGGCGCAAGAGCGGATCCGCTGAATCGCCAGGTCGCATGCGCGCGACGAATCCGCGTGGCACCAGCAGCGGAAAGCTCTCGCCAGCCTGTTTTGCGGCGGGAAGTAAGGTGAGCGGCAAGCCTAAAATACGCAGCAATTCTGCGGGATCACGGATGGCTTCTGCCAACTCTCGGCGCCAGGACGGGCTGGGCGCCTCGTGCGCTCTGGCGTCCGCAGGCTTGCCCGCTAGCGTGCCCCCCTCATTCGGAATAGGGGCCGTCATCGGTACTCGCCTCCGACTAACACAGCTCCAATAAAAAAAGGATCCTTTATGGGTACCACGGGCATCGGTGAAGTCACTAAAGGTAGCAAGGTCATTTTTGACGGCGCGCCGTGGCTGGTTTTGGAAGTGAACTTCGTGAAGCCTGGAAAAGGCAACGCCTTCTACAAGCTGCGAATTCAAAATCTTCTTACCGGCAACACCCTGGAAAAAACCCTGCGTGGCGGCGAAAAGGTTGAGATTGCCGACGTCGCCGAAAGTGAAATGCAGTACATGTATTTCGACAGCACTGGCTTCATCTTCATGGACCAGACCAGCTTCGAACAAGTTACCGTGTCGACCGCTGCGGTAGGCGACGACAAAGATTTCTTGCTCGAAAACATGAACGTTCAAGTCACGTTGTGGAACGACTCCCCCATTGCCATCCGCCTGCCCAACACGGTGACGATGGAAGTCGAATACACCGAGCCTGCGATTAAGGGCGACACGCAAAGCCGCGTGCTCAAACCCGCCAAGCTCAAAGGTACCGGAGCAACCGTGCCCGTGCCGATTTTCGTTGCCATCGGCGATAAAATCGCGGTCAACACGCAGACGCGTGAATATTCGGGTCGCGTCAAATAAAATGACGCCTCCGGAAGACCGGACGTCTCACCGTCTCACCGTAACCAACTGGCGCCCCACGGCGTCAGTTGGCGTTTTACGACGTCGCGCAGAACTGGTCGAGCGTACGCGTCAATTTTTTCGCGAACGCAACGCACTCGAAGTCGACACGCCGGTATTACAAAGCGGAGCAAACCTCGATCACGGCGTCTTGCCGTTTCGCCTGGACCTCCATCACGGCGCCCGCTTTTTACCGACGAGTCCGGAACATCCATTAAAACGCTTAGTTGCCGCAGATTACGGTGATGTCTGGGCCTTAGCCCCAGCGTTTCGCGTCGGCGAACGCGGCCGTCGGCATGGGCCAGAATTTCGCATGCTTGAATGGTACCGCCTGGGCTGGGATGACCGACGTTTAGCCGAAGAAGTCATCGCCCTGCTTGCGTTGCTGACCGATAAACCCAGCACGCATTCCATCATCAGTTGGCGCGACGCGTTTCGAACCTATGCCAAAATCGATCCGCTTACCGCTGATGACGCCACCATCATGGCACATCTCGGCAACGACGCCGCGGTCGCCAACGGCGATCGCCGCGTCGCACTCGATCTGCTGCTGACGCGCGACGTCGAACCTCAATTAGGCCGTGATTCCTGGACGGTTTTAACTGATTATCCGGCAGACCAATGCGCTCAGGCGCGTATCCGCAACGACGCGAACGGCACGCCCGTGGCCGCACGTTTTGAAATTTATCGCAGCGGCATTGAGCTCGCGAATGGGTATCATGAATTACTCGATGGCTCGCTATTGCGCGAACGACTCGCTGGCGAGCTGGCGTCACGCACCGCTGGTGAACAGCTCGACGAGCGGTTTTTATCCGCGATGGCTCACGGTTTGCCAGACTGCGCTGGCGTTGCCGTTGGCTTTGATCGCGTGGTCATGTTGGCACTGGGCCTAAATCATATCGAACAAACACAGGCGTTCGGCTGGGAAAACACCTAGCGAAGAAAAGGCTGGAAAAGACAGCGTCATGACTCTGATGAGGACGCGTTTTTCGGCGGTGCCAGCGCCCGATAAGTCGCGCTTTCCGCGCCTATCACCTGCTTCGTATGGCGTGCCGTCGTGCGTAAAAAACCGTCTGCGCCACCGTCATCGGACATCACAATGCGGTTGCGTCCTGCATGCTTTGCAAGGTACAACGCTGCGTCAGCGCGACTGACTAAGTGATCGGCGGTTTCATCTTGATGACATGCGGCCACGCCGATCGATACCGTGACCGCCTTGGGCACGCCTTTCAATGCCGCCACTGCTTCACGCAAACGATCGACCACTTGCAGCGCGCCCGCTGGCGGAGTGTCCGGCAGAATCACCAAGAATTCTTCTCCGCCGTAACGCGAGACTAAATCGCCGGTGCGCAAATGCGCGGCAAGCACGCGGCCAACCGCAGCTAAAACTTGGTCACCAGCCGCGTGACCGAACTCGTCATTCACGGTTTTAAAATAATCGATGTCCACCATCGCCACCGCGACCACGTCACCGACATCGCACAGTTCACTCAAGCGCGTTTCTCCGTACCACCGCCGCTGCGTGCCCGTAAGCGGGTCAAGTCGCGCCAGTGATTGCAGCTGCCCATACAACACCACGCGACGCAGCGACAACGACAACTGCGTTCGCAGCACTTCAGCAACGTAGCGTTGATCTGCCGCCGAACGTCCGATCAAGCTTGGTTGCAAACGCGCTTGGCGCAGCACCAACGCCGCTTGCCCGTCGACCCCAGGACTGAGATCAAGCACCACGTCACCGCCAGGCTGATCCGACAACATCACCGGCCCAGTAAGTGCCGGTACTTCGCCCGTCGCAGGCGCGCCCATGCCACGCCAAGAGCCTTTCTCCCACACCACCAAATCAACGGCGTCACAGGCCCAATATCGACGCATGGCAGCGGAAAAACGATGACGCGCATCGACCTCGTCGACACAACCCACCAGCTCGGCGCTGACCTCAAAAACTCCGCGTTGGAGTTCTTGCGCGTCTTCCAAAACCGCCAGTTCCTCAGTGATATTTTGCCGTTGGAGTTCGAGTAAACGCGGATCGGCCGCCAACACCGCTGAACGCGTTCCGCTGCTGATTTTATTCGGTAAACCAACGATCACAACGATGCCAGCAACCACAGCCATCACCCCAAAGAGCAATGGCCACCACGCGCCCAGAGTCGCGCTCCAACCAGCCACCGTTAGCGTTGCGACCATCGGCAAAAGAATGAACCAGCGAGGATTCATCGTGCCACCGCAACCTGGTTACGGCCAGCAGCCTTGGCCGCGTAACAAGCGCTGTCCGCGCGTTCAAGCGCGGCACGTGGTGCTTCTTCTTTTGCCATGATCGCCACACCGAATGAAGCGGTGACGTGTTGTTTGCTCTCGCCCACCGGTACTAAATCTTCGGCGATCGAACGACACACGGCCGTGGCGATCAATTCAAGCCGCGCCAGTGGGCGACCAATCACGATGGCAGCAAATTCCTCGCCGCCATAACGACAAACAATCGCGTCTTCCGGCAGAACCCTGGCCAGAGTCGCGGCAACCTGACGTAAAGCCGCATCGCCAGCGGCGTGACCATGCCGGTCATTGAAATTTTTGAGATGATCCATGTCGCACATGATCACTCCCAGCTCGATACCTTGACGACGACACGCGGCTGCTTGCTCGTCCAGACGACGCAAGAATTCATGTTGGCCAAAAAGACCGGTTAAATCGTCACGTAAAGCCAATGAGCGCGCTTGATTGACCAAATCCACCGCCGCCAAACCAAGCCCACCCAGCCGGCCCAGGGCGCCAAGTAATTCGAGCGCCAAGCGATCGCCGACATCATCGGTGTGCAGAGAAACCTCTAAAATACCGCGTAAACTTTCTTGTTCTTCGCCTTGTCGCCGATCACCGCGCAAAGGAATGAACAAGTGTACGTTGCGCCCATCACGACGAATCAACGGACGTGCCTCGCTGGCGACGTATTCTTGATCGGCTCCGGCTTCACGCGCACACGGATTGCCCGAGGCATCAGCAGAGGCGAGACAGATTTGTTGCGCACTCGTCCCAAGAAATACCCGTACCTCGGTAATTCCAGGAAGCAGATCACGCGCACGTTCACACAACACCTGGGCGAACTGCCCGAGTTCGCGCACCACCGACAGATCAAGACAGGCTTCCATCAAGGTTGGATAGCGCTGAATATGACGATGGAGCAGCGTTCGTTCATGCTCTGCGTCACGCAATTCTGCGCGCAAATCCCTCAGCTGCTGCGGAGTTACCTCCGAAGAATTCCGCTGAATGGCCACCAACGCGATCCATGAAACGACCGTCCACCCCGCCAGCGCCACCCATCCGCCACCCGGCAACAACCCTAACGTTGGCAACAATAACAGTGGCGCAAAACGTCCAAGATACGGCAACGCGGTGATTGCCCACAGTCCACACAAACCGATCGCCAAAAACTGCGGCATTGCTGCGGAAAAACCGGCAACTTCTGGCAACGCCAAACCCAAAATCGCACTGGCACCCGCGCCACTACATAGGCCGGTCAATGAAATTATAGTGGGACGAAGTCCACGCGTCATCAGCGCATACTCGCAATCTATCAGCCCTCAGGCAAGCCAACTTTCTTATGTCTTTCTTTTGATGTCCGATGTCCGATGTCCGATGTCTGTTATTGCGGACGTTGGGCGTGGTCAGGTGGTTTGTTTGCTTGTCGATAAACCACCGCTTCAATAAAATTCGCCGATTAACGAAGACATCGGACATCGGACATCGGACATCAGACATAGCACGATTGCTGCTCCTCGATGCGGGAATAGGCTCCTAGCGCATCGCAGGAGCCTCCATGTCGCGTTTAGCCACGGTCAACCGCACCACCAAAGAAACCGATATCTCCGTCACTTGGGATCTCGACCACGCGGGTGCGACGGAGGCCAACACCGGCATCGGCTTTCTGGACCACATGCTGGAAGCGCTGGGAAAACACTCTGGAACCACGCTAAAAGTGCGCTGCAAAGGCGATCTGCACATCGACGGTCATCACACGACGGAAGATGTTGGCATCGTCATGGGCCAGTGCTTGAAACAGGCGCTGGGCGAACGCCTTGGCATCGAACGCTTCGGCCACCTCGCTTGTCCGCTTGATGAAGCTTTGGTCACGGCAACCGTCGACATCAGCGGACGTCCGTACCTTGTCTACGATCTCAAGCCCGAAGCAGCAATGCTCGGCAGCTGGGCGGTTGAACTGGTTCCCGAATTTTTCGGCGGCCTCACCGATCAGGCGCGTATTTGTCTGCACCTCCACCAGCTCGCGGGCCGCAATACACATCACGTAGTTGAGGCCGCATTCAAAGCCACCGCCCGCGCTTTGCGGCAAGCCATCCGCGTCACCGGAACCGAACTGCCATCGACCAAGGGCTTGCTGGGCTAACCGTCGAGGGCCTTATCTGATCCCAATGTAAAAAAAACCGCGAGCAAAGTTCAGCAGCAACTGAGCATGATCGCGGTTTGTTTCTTTGGCGTTCGCGCCAGCATGCGCGCCACTATGCTAGACCTGATCGCCGCTGTTCGTTCCGCCCTTAGTACTGTGCAAGATCCGGATCTGAAAAAAGATCTGGTGACGCTCAATATGATTCGTGATTTGATCATCACCGATGGCGTCGCACGATTCACCCTGGTCTTGACCACCGGTGCGTGTCCGGTGAAGAAAGAATTAGAAGATCAATGCCGCGCGGCGGCGCTGTCAGTAGCGGGCATCACCCGAGCGGATGTGACCGTAACCGCAGAGGTGCCCAAAGGCGCGAACATGGGCGAAGCACTGCCTGGTGTGCGCCATATTATTGGCGTTGGTTCAGGTAAAGGCGGCGTTGGAAAAAGCACGGTTACCGTGAATCTTGCCTGTGCTTTGGCCAAAACCGGCGCCAAAGTTGGTTTGCTCGATGCTGATATTTATGGGCCATCCATTCCCACCATGATGGGCATCAGTCGTCAGCCGTACGTGATCAATAAAAAGATGGTGCCGCTTGAAGCCCATGGCGTGAAAATGATCTCGATGGGTTTTCTGCTCGACGAACGCCAGCCGGTTATCTGGCGTGGACCAATGATCGTCTCAGCATTAAAACAACTCATCGGTGATGTCACCTGGGGCGAACTCGATTATCTGCTGGTCGATCTACCGCCTGGCACCGGCGATATTCAGTTGACGCTGGCGCAGAGCGTCCCGTTGGCTGGTGCCGTCGTCGTATCGACACCGCAAGCGGTGGCGCTGGCTGATGTGCGACGATCGATCGCGATGTTCGATAAAGTCAACGTCAAGCTGTTCGGCATCGTCGAAAATATGAGCGAATTTGTGTGCCCACGTTGCGGTCACATCGAACCGATTTTCGGAACCGGCGGCGCTGAACGCGAAGCGCACGATCTGGACGTCGCCTTTCTTGGCCGCGTTCCCTTGGAACCCGCCGTACGTCAAAGCGGCGACGATGGTACGCCGGTCGTCTTGGCGCATCCGACCAGTCGCAGTGCTGCCGCTTTTCGTGGCATCGCGGAACAAGTTGCGCGCGCCGCCAGCATCGCCGCCTTGGTACCAGAAAAAGGGCCAGCAAAAGGGTAAGAAAAGGGTAAGTCTGAAAATCGAGCGGTCTTAATGGTTGCGGGCCGCGCTTCGACTCACCACGCTTAGGAATTGGTTTGTAGTCTAAAACCGCCGCTCGAAGAGCCGTCCGTTGAATACCGGCCTATTCCCTCCTGTTCCCTCCTGAATTGTCCTCTAGGTTGCCACTCCGCTAGGATGCCACCGTGACCCCGCCCATCGCCACCGCTCATACTCTCAGTGCTAAAGCCATTGCTCGTCTGGCGGCCCTCCGCCACGTCGGCGAATTGACCGAGGCCGACGCCAGCAAGCTCAGCTTGAAGCTGGTGGCGACCGATCATGGCGCCGCCCACGCGCCCGATCACATCAATCTCACGCTATTAGTCGACAACGCTGGCGTGGTGAAAGACGCGCGTTTTCGTTCACCCGCGAAAGAGGGCATGTTGGCGGCTTATGATCTGCTCGCCGAACAAGCCATCAGCCGGACGTTAGAAGACGCCGCACGTTTCACTCCGCGCCAGGCCGACACGCAACTGCGTGACGCCAACAGCGGCGCAGTGCTTGAGGTGGTCGCAACCAATCATCCCGATGCCGATCATCCGTTTTACGTTTTGCGAAAAGCACTGGAGCGCTTTCAAGGAGCCAAAGCCGTTGCCGATGCGGTCATGCCCGCTGGCGCCGGTGTTGCCGCCACGTTGCCGTGGATCGACGTCGGATTGTTCGAAAAAGTCCGCCGTATCGAAGCGGTCCTCGACACCCACGTGCGCCCAGCCTTAGCCAGCGACGGCGGCGGCCTTGATCTGGTCGACCTCAAAGGCGATGAGCTGTACGTACAATATCACGGCGCCTGCGGTTCGTGTTCATCGTCCATTGGCGGCACGTTACATTTCATTCAAGATTCACTCAATAATCATCTCTCCACTCAACTTACCATCAAAGTGAGCGGCGTGGATGAGAGCATTGTTGGTTTGTGAGTGATGCCGAGCGCGTACAGGAGTAAGCGCGATGAATATCAATCGATGCGCTTCTTGGCAGTGGGATAAGCCAACGCTTTTTGCGACCGTTGGTTTTATGCTGGTGTCCATTGTGGCGGTTGGTGAAATGCTGCGAGAAATACCGAAATTTTTAGCCGTTTATAATGAATTGGGAATTCAGCTCCCCCACATGACAGAGATGGCTCTCAATCCCTGGGTTCACGTGGCAATGGGGGTCATCTTGTTAGTCCCTTTGCTTTTGCGGCATCGTGCAGACTGGAAACCGAGGGCCACTGCCGTGTGGATAGTTGTTTTGCTTACCTACTTCATCTTTAGTCATGTAGCATTTTTCCAACCGTTAGTTCGCCTGGTTGTTCAACTAGGCGAGCAGCAGTGAATCGTGCTGGGCATTGGATGAGGTTGTTTAATCCTCATGCCTTTATGGGCCAACTGGTGTTTGAATGCCGATGAGCGGATATCGGCATTCTTCCCACAGAGTTTCACCTCAAAACCGGATCTTCATCAGCCGTCACTTTAAACCTTCATCTCAATCCCAACGCTAGCTCCCAGTTGCCTGTCGCTGTGTGAAGGCTACAAACCCGGCCATGTTGCGGATCCTCACTATTCGAATTATCAGCGGTCACCTGTAGTTCTGCAGCGCAAGCCCTTCCCCGTGTGCCCGACGTGCCACTTGCCTGCAAACCGCAAGTGGCCGTGTTGTTTCTGCTCACCTCGGCGCGCGGGCCAACGAAAACAAACATGACGAACACTCCACCTACCCTTACCGCTCTTGAAATCTACGACACCACGCTGCGCGACGGCTCGCAGGGCGAAGGCGTCAACATGAGCCTTGATGATAAACTAGCGTTGACCAAGGCGCTCGACTGGTTCGGCGTTGCCTACATCGAAGGCGGCTGGCCCGGTTCGAATCCCAAAGACGAAGCGTATTTCGACGCCGTCAAACTGATGAAGTTAAACACCGCCAAGGTCACCGCTTTCGGTTCAACACGCCACGCGAAAAACGCGGCGAAGGATGATGCGAATCTGCAAAAGCTGGTGGCGGCGCAGGCCGACGTCATCTGCATCTTTGGAAAAACCTGGGATCTGCATGTGACCGATGCCTTGCGCATCACCTTGGATGAAAATTTAGAATTGATCCGCACGTCGGTCGCTTATTTGAAAGAGCAAAGCGGTCGTCCGGTGTTCTATGACGCCGAACATTTTTTCGACGGCTACAAAGCCAATCCAGAATACGCGCTGAAAACGCTAGAAGCCGCGTTCAACGCGGGCGCTGTACGACTGATCTTGTGCGACACCAACGGCGGAGCGATGCCGCAACAGGTGACGGCGGCGGTGCAGGTTGTCCGCGCACGCCTGCCATCGGCGGTCCTTGGTATTCATGTGCATAACGACGGCGGTTTGGCGGTCGCCAATACTTTGGCGGCGGTGGACGCTGGCGCGCGTCAAGTGCAGGGAACGATCAACGGTATCGGCGAACGCTGCGGCAATGTTGATTTGACGGCGGTGATCGCGAACGCCGAAATCAAACTCGGTTATCGCTGTTTGCCCGATGGTCACCGTCAGCGTTTGACCGAGATCAGTCGCCTGGTGTGGGAGCGCATCAATGTCCACGGTCCGGTGAATCAACCGTACGTCGGCCGTGCGGCGTTTGCTCACAAAGGCGGCATTCATGTCAGCGCGGTCCAGCGCAACGCGTTGACGTACGAACACGTCACGCCCGATAGCGTCGGCAATGAACGGCGTATTCTGATCAGTGAATTGTCGGGTCGTTCCAACGTCCAAGCAAAACTGTCAGAGCGCTATCCGCAGCTCAAAGATAACGCGGTCTTGAAAGGCGTGCTCGACGCGGTCATGACGCGCGAAAACGCGGGTTACAGTTATGAAGCCGCCGAAGCCAGTTTCGATCTGCTGGTTCGTCGTCAGGTTGGCGTTTTTACGCCGACCTTCGTTCTGCATCACTACCGCATTCACGGTCTTGGTACCCCTGGGGCCGACCGCGATTTAGTCGAAGCGACGGTCAAAGTCGATGTTTCTGGCGAGACTCGGCTGTGCGCTGCTGAAGGCCACGGCCCGGTCGACGCCCTCAGCCACGCGCTGATGGCGGCGTTGAAGCCATCATTTCCGCAGCTCGACGATCTCAATTTAGTTGATTACAAAGTTCGCGTCGTCAACAGCGCCGACGGTACCGCTGCCAAGGTCCGCGTGCTGATCGAACATACCTATCACGGTAAATCGATCGGCACCATCGGCGTCGATGAAAATATCATCGAAGCCAGTTGGCAGGCGCTCGGCGAAGCGGTCGAGTACGCTTTATCGGTAGAAAAATCGACGGCCGTGACGGGAAAGAACTGATCAACTAAAGAACAGCCGCCGAGAACGTTTCGTTCCGGCGGCATGGCACGTTCGCTTTACGCGTGCGTCCGCGCGGAGCCCTCAACTGCGGGGCGGAGAATTTCTGGCAGATGTTTGCGTGAACCGTTGGCGAGGAAGTCGCGCGCGAGTTCGTTGGTGGCGTCCGTTTGGGCGATGCCTTGTTGGCACAGATAGGTGTGCACCAGTTCATATTGCCGAACTTGACTGAGGGCGTGTTCCTGGCCGGTGGTGGCCCACATCCAATCGGCGAAAGTGAGTAATGCCTGGAATACCGAGGTATGGCCGTTCAGCAGCAGCGCTAGACCATGGGTGAATTTACCGCTGTTAATAAACAATTCGTGATAGCGGGCAAAGCGTTTGAGCCGTTGCATGGTGGGAAAATCAAAGTCACGGCTGGCCAGCAAATCGTACGGCGGCTCCGCATTATAGCGCATGGCGAAGGCGTCACGGTGACGGCTGAGTGGGGTGCCTTTGAGCAGCTTGAGAATGCCGACTTGGATTTCTTGCGGATCAAGGTGATAAAGCGCGTCGTAGCTGGCAGCGAAGGTTTCCAGGGTTTCCCCAGGAAGCCCGATGATCAAATCAGCATGGATGTGCACGCCCGTATGCGCGCGCAGCCAACGAAAATTCGCTTCGGTGCGACCGCGATCCATGCGCCGGGAAATCAGTTCGCCCACCGCCGGGGTAAAACTTTGGATGCCGATTTCAAACTGCACGCCGCCAGCGGGAAATCGACTGATGAGTTCTTTGATGCTGTCTGGCAGACGATCGGGCACCATTTCGAAATGCAGAAACAAACCGTCGCGCCAGCGAGCGATGAAGAATTCTAAAATCGCAGCGGCAATGCGTGGGCTCAAATTAAACGTGCGATCGACGAACTTGAAGGTGCGGCAGCCCCGCGTTAGGAGATTGTCCATCGCGGCAAGAAAGGATTCAAGTTCGAACGTGCGCACGCCATTTTCAATCGAGGATAAGCAAAATTCGCAGGTGAACGGACAGCCGCGACTGGCTTCGACATAGATCAGCCGATGGGCCAAATCGTTGTCGCTGTAGAGCGAGTACGGCAGCACCAAAGCGGTGACATCAGGCTTGGGGCTGTCGACCACTTTGGGCACCGGTATTCCGGCCAGCAGATCGACGCAGACGTGGCGAAAGGTCAGGTCAGCCTCGCCGGTGATGAGCACATCGGTCAGCGCGACGATCGGCTCGCCGTGATGTTCATGCGTGACCTCTGGGCCACCGATGACGACGTGAATGTGCGGTGCAATTTTTTTCAGGATGCCGATGACGCGGCGGGTTTCGTGCAGGTTCCAGATGTAAACGCCGAAACCAACAATCCGTGGCGAATGAGCAAGCAACCGCTCAACGATGACGGCCGGTTGATCATGGATGGTGAATTCGTGAATCGCCGCGCGCGGTGCCAAATCGCCCAGGTTGGCGTGCAAGTAGCGCAACCCCAGCGACGCATGACTAAAGCGTGCGTTCAACGTACAAAGAAGGATGTCGGTCGCTGGCATAGTGCGGCACCATAGGCCGCAGGGCCGCCACGCGAGCAGCGATCGCGGGTTGGCGCGTTCTTCGCCGATCTTCGCCAACGACATCGCCCGCGTCTTCCGACGCGGGCGATGAAAGATCCAGCGCGTGAGCGCAAGATGACCAATGCTTACTTAGGGGCTTTATCTTTATCTTTGCCACGTGATTTCATGGTTTCCTTGGCCTTGGTGAATTCTTCTTTGCTCAATGCGCCATCTTTGTCGGCGTCAGATTCGAGCAACTTGTTACGGTATCGCTCTGACACGGCTTCGAGTTCAGCTTTCGACAACGCGCCATCTTTGTCGGTGTCGAGCTCTTCAACGTTCGGGCGCTTCTTCTTTTCGCCAGCTGGCTTTTCATCTTCAGCGTTCAAGGTGGTGTAAGAGAAAGAGACGAGGCCGACGAGCGCGGCAAGACGGATAACGTTCATGGTGAAGTCCTGTTTTCCCTGGGAAGGGTGTGGGTGGCGCGGCAATGCCAAAGCATCGTTCCCAGATCCGCGTTGATCGGCCATCCTCTGAAGCGTCGGCATCCTGCTTGGGCCAATGTTGTCAGGCACCAGTCAGAGCACTGTCAGGGACGTGTCAGGCATTTGTCAGCATGCCGATGGTCGTTGGTTTTGGATGAGGCTCTCCCTACGGAACCGCGCTGCGCCAAACCCACGCCCCTTCGGCTGGTTTCTCACTCCAAAACACCCGTGGACCTTGCGCAGTGGCGATGACTTTGGGATGCGCGACTTCCGTGCCGGCAGCGGATATCCGGCGCGGAAGATCCCAGGTGGTGCCGCCATCTGCGGAGCTTTGCGACCAGACGCCACTGCCGCTGCCATCGTCGGCGGTACAGGTGACGATGACGTGTGATTCCGTTCCGGCCACGCTGGCCTGACGCGCGCGTGGGATGGGGAACGGATGCGGAGCGGTCCACGAACGTCCGCCATCCGTGCTCATAAGATGATGGACGCCAACCGCTCCATCAGCGCCGGTCCAGACCACCGCGTGTTGCCGTCGAGCGGTGGTGGGACCAGACCAACAAATTCCTCCACCAACATGAGGACACGCTTCGATCTTCCAATTGAAGGCACCAACGGCCTGACTGTCGTTCCACGTTGCGCCGCGATCGCTGGAGGTGATCAGCCGCATATCGCGTGGAGCATAGGCGCGGTACAGCACCGCGACCTGCGCTCCATCGCTCGCCACGGTGTTCCAGCAGCACTCACACGTGCGCGCATCCAAAATACGATTGCTCGACCACGCTTTTCCGCCGTCATCGCTGGCTGATTGAATAAGTCCTTGTTTGCCGCCCCGACTATCAAGCCACACCGCATGAACGCGTCCGCTGGCATCGGTCGCCAGATCAACGAACGAGTGGCCTTTATCGCTGTTATCGTCGGCAGGATTGCCACCGCGAAACCACCGTTGCCCACCGTCGGAACTGCTGGCAATGACCAGCGGACCAGAGCCCATGAAGCCAGTGCCGCCGGTGCTCCACGCCGCCAGCAGCTGATTTCCGTGCGCGGTGATTTGGATATCGGCGGTGCGCTTCGGTTGATGTGGCGGCGCACCCACCTCAATCAGCACGGCCTCGCTCCAGGTCGCGCCGCCATTAATGGATCGTCGATGTTCAACGCGCGCTGGTTGATTCGGCACCATCACCGCGATCAGCAGATGCGTCGTCGTGCCATCGACGCACACATCCAAAGATGCGACCCCGTCGCTGGGACTTACGGGGTGTTGGTGTTCGCCGGCGTT
>JANMYZ010000052.1:0-5592 GCA_031382605.1 Planctomycetota bacterium
ACGTCGGTATCGAAAGTGACGTCGCGAATTTCATACTGCTTCTTCAGTTCTTCGATCAATTCCCAGCCCGGACGCATCTGGCCGGTTTGAAAGTCGAAATCAGCAGTGACCTTCAAATCAGTCTGGCCAATACCAACCACCGGACGCTTAGTGTTTCCAGCCATGCGTACCGCACGCACCAATTCGTATTCCACCGACAGACCAGGATCAAAAGCCATGATCAATTGCGTACGCGAACCACTGACCACCGCAGCGCCAAGGAAAACATCCTGCGGTTTACGACCGCTGACGCTTTCGACCGTTGCACGGAATGGTCGAAGGCCAAATTCTTTGGTCGCGCGCACGCCGTCTACATCCAGCGGATTCTTCGGGAAATGCTTTTCGATTTTTACTTTTCCGCTGGAAGAACGTTCCAGAGCGGTGAGCTTATCGGAAACTTCCTGACCTTTGAGTTTCAATTCATCTGGCAAATTATCGCTGATGAACGCGATAATCGTCACCGGATTTTCGATTTTCTGAATGATCTGCGCCGAGGTTGCGCTGATCGAAGCTAAGCCCTCAGAACTGACATCGGCGTCAACATTTTGGACGTACGACAGACGACCAAGATTGACCGCCAACAACAGGCCGAAGGCAACGCTGACCACGTGCGCCGTGATCTGCTGCGTGTTGGTCGGGCGCCAGCGACGACTGGACAACATAAAAATCGCCAAGCCCAAGCTGACGGCAACCGCAACCAACGCGGTGATCAAGCCGCCGAAGGGAACCACGCCGCGATTGAAAGGCTCAAACCAGCCAACCAGATTGGCGCCAAGCATTAAAATACCGCAGTACATAACGCCGACGACGAAAGCGATGGCGGAAGTGCCAACCTGCACGCTGGCCAACACGCCAAAGCCAGCAAATGCCAGTCCGGCCAACCACCAGCCAACGTAATTTGCCATCATCAAACCGACATCCGGCGAACCCAGCCAGCTGAGCACCGCCAAATTGGTCAAACTACAAAGCAACGCGATGGTGAAATAACCAACTACTGCCAGATATTTACCAAGAATGGCATCGACGACGCTCAACGGCAACGTGAGGAGCAATTCTTCGGTACCCAGTTCCCGTTCGACAGCCCAAGAACTCATCGCTAACGCTGGCAATAAAATCACTAACAGCCATGGCATGACTTTGAACAATGGTCCAAAATCCGCGATATTGCGGGCATAATAGCCATCCGGCAAAAATAGGACGGCGCCAGCGATCACCACGAAGGCAAAGATAAAGACGTAGCCCAGCGGATTGGACAGCAGGCTAAAAAGCTGCCGACGACAAACAGCCGAGACTCCGTTGACGTTGAGGACGCTCATGCCACCACTCCTTTAGTCAGTTCGCGGAAACGCTCTTCGATGGTCGAGGTTCCGGCAAGTTCCGCCGGCGTGCCGTTGAATTGCACGCGGCCTTCGCTGATCAACACCACGCTGTCGGCCATGGCCTGCACTTCTTGCAGAATATGCGTCGACAACAATACGGTCTTATTCTTTGCCAACGAGCGCACCAAATCGCGCACCAAAATGATTTGATTCGGATCTAAACCAGAGGTCGGTTCATCAAGAATCAAAACTTGCGGATCGTGCAGAATAGCCTGAGCAAGACAGACGCGCTGACGGAAGCCCTTCGACAATTTGCCGATGGTCTTGTACCACACTTCTTCGATGCGACAGCTAGCGGCCACGCGGTCGAGCGCGGTTTTCAACTCGGTGCCAGACATGCCACGGGTTTCGCCGATGAAACGTAAATAGCTGCCCGGTGTCATATCCGGATACAGTGGGCCGTTTTCAGGCAGGTAACCGAGCAGGCGACTGGCCTCTAGGCGATGGGTGTCCATGTCAAAACCGGCGATCGTGGCGCGGCCTGAGCTGGGTGCCAAAAAGCCGGTGAGGATTTTCATGGTGGTCGACTTGCCCGCACCGTTGGGTCCAAGAAAAGCCGTGACCGAACCGCGACGGACACTGAACGTGACGTCAGAAATTGCGGTAAAATCGCCGTAATATTTGCTCAGTCCCTGCGCTTGAATCAGCGCGTCTGGCATTGCGGCCGGTGGCGTGGTATTCGGTTGCGACATATGATTCCTTATTTAACCAAGAGTTAGCTATGAACTGAACATTTCTGCCCAGGTGCAATTCAGTGCGGAGGGACGCATGCTATCGCAAAACCTTTCACCGGGAGCAGCTCCCAGTTCGGATGTTCAACAGATGCCCCCTTCGTCACGAGGGGCGGGATTGTGGTGCGCTCGTCTCAGAATCAACGCGAGTCCCCCGGCGGAATCTGACCGTGACACTCAGCGCCTGTTTTGTGCGTGCCATGCTTGGCGGCTGGGCTGGGAACGCGGGATTGCCCACCTATCGGCACTCGTTAGCTTGCCGCCCGCAACCGTGACCGGCAGCACAAAACCAAGGAATTACCGATGCAATTCGACATCAGCCGCGATTATCTTGACGGCCTCATGATCCAGCAGCCCACCACCCGTGAAGGCTTGAGCGAAATTCGCGCTGCCGGTCAACTCCATTTTCTGCCGTCCAGCCCTGATGGCACCATGCATACGGCGGTCTCTGCATTCGCCTTGTTCATCGGCGCAGCAGAACAACCGTTTGCCCGTGGCGGCTGGCGCTTCCTTTTTACCACTGACACTTCCTTCGATCCCAAAGCTGGTTCGAACGATCCGTTTTTTCAACAGTTGATGGTCCTGGGCACCGGCAAAATCATGGCCCAACTCAACAATTTGTGCATGCACGCCAACCTGCCGTTGATTCCTTTCGAGCCAGGCCGCATGGTCGCTCAACAGGCGTCGACAGCAGCCATACAGCAATCAGCTCAGCAGTAAGCACGTCAAACGGCCGACCGACATGTCCACTGCGGTCACTTATCATCAAGCAACCAAGTACCACCCTGAGACCATTGGTCAGGGTGGTGCGATGGATTGGACGAACCAGCCGGTTCCGTATAAAGAATACGATTGTGCTGATCCCGTTCTGTTAGCGGATTTTCTCCCCTTCGATCCTAATCCGTTCACTGGCCGACCAGCTGACGGCGATGCTCATGTTCACGTCAACGGCGTGCTTTCTTTGGCCGCGCTCAGCCATTTGGTATTTTATACGTATGGCGTCACTGGCGTCGTGCCCAGTGAGCCGCGCCACTTGTTGCTGCGCGCCTGTCCTTCGGCCGGCGGTCTTTATCCTGCCGAATGTTATTTAATTATTCGCGAGTGGCCAGATCTGCCGGCTGGTTTGTATGGCTATGATCCGTGCCGCCATCGACTGATTCCACTGTGGGCCGGAAGCGAAATTGCTGATGCCGCAGCTGAAGCGTGTTACGGCAATGCTGCGGTGGCCAATGCGCCAGCCATGTTGGTGATCACGGGCGTATTTCAGCGCAGTTCATGGCGTTATGGCGAACGCGCATATCGCCGCATTTTACTCGACAGCGGTCACCTGCTAGCGAACGCAACGTTGGCCAGTCACGCTTTAGGATTGCGCTGCACGCTGACGGCCGCGTTCTGTGACGAGCGACTCAATACGTTGCTGCGTATTGATCCCAACCAAGAAGGCGCATTAGCGGTGGTCACTTTCCATCCACCTGGAGTAACCGAACGACCGATTTGGTCGGCGCTTCCCAGTTCGACCAATACCGCCACGACCACGCCGCCGCTGCTCAATGCGCTGCATCAAGCGAGCGTCCTGCCGCATGAACGTCCGCACTTAGTGCCGCGTGGTGAAGATCAGGCGGATGATTTAGAGCAACGATATGGCGTGCGCGGAGGCATGCCGTTGACCATACCCACGCAGCACAGTGATTTGACCCGTTCGCCGTTAAACGCCATCGTCCATCGTCGCAGTACACGTCGCTTTCGCCGCGCGACCATGACCACTGAGCAACTCGCGCGCATACTGGCTTACGCGTACCATCCTGAAGCCTTGGGCCTGGGCGATCAACCTGCGCTTGATCGTAGTTTGCTGATGACCTTTGTCGCGATCATGTCGGTCGATGGTTTAGCCGCTGGGGTTTATTATTACGCGCCGCACAGCAACGAACTCCGCCTCATTAAAGCAGAGTGTTCGCGTGACGCCGTGCAGTTTTTGTGCCTGGGACAAGAACTCGGGCACGACGCCACGGCGGTGGTTTTTCACACCGCCGATCTAACCCGCGCGGTCAAACGCCAAGGCGAGCGCGCCTATCGCTATCTGCATTTAGACGCGGGTATGCTGGGCCAACGACTTCAATTAGCGGCCTTGGCTGAAAACCTAGGCGCCAGTGGCATCGGCGGATTTTTCGATGATCACGTCACCGAACTGCTTGGTATTCCCGCTGAACAGGCGGTTATTTATATCACCACTCTTGGTGCGCCCGCTGGTGGCGCGCCAGTCCAGAACGACTAACCGGAGGTCACATGGACAATGCTCATCACCGCGAACGACGCGTCTCATCTTCACTCACGCTGGGAATGATCATCGTTACCACGTTGATCATCATCAGCTGCAAACCGTCGTACCGCCCTGGCCGAGAGCCCGTGCGCGTCGAAACTCAAGATCAGGGAATTCCACCCTGGGTCCTGCAGCCGCCGATGGATTTGGAGTACACGTTTGGCGTTGGCACCGACCTGCGCATGGACCGCACGCGTGCGATTGCTGAAGGGCGGCGCGATATTGCTCGCCAGCTGCGCATCGTGATTCGCGGTGATGAAACGGAAAATACCGATTTCGACACTGAAGACGATCTCGCCAATCGTCCACGCGTCAGCGTCGATCACTTAGAACTTCCTGGTATTACGGTCACGAAACAGGCAGAAACTGAACACTGTCTTTATGTCCAAGTTGCTTTGAATCGTACTGCATGGGCAACTGGACTGCTCAATCGTCTGACTGAAATTGACCGCGACATCAACGCGGTGTTAGCCAATCATCAACAGCATCCCGAAATCGATCCGGCTACCCACCCGATCGGTGCAGCGGCCCAACTTCATCAAAAGCTGTTGCCCTTGGTCAGCCAACGTGAAGAAAAACTCACGCATCTGCTGATCGCCAAGCCCGAAAGCGTTTATCCAGCGGCGCCCATTACCTCCGTCGACCTGCGTGAGCGCCTTCGTCGCGTGCTTGGCCAGGTTACTGTCGATGTCGTCGCTGCGCCCGATCTTGAGCCGATTTTACCGCAACTGACGGCGACCTGCGCCAGCATCGGACTGCGCATTGCCCCTGGAGCGGCCAAACCAACGCTGCGCCTCAAGCTAACCCTCGACAGTAGCAAAACGGTTGTTGATGGCATGGAGCGGTTGGACGGCAAATTCCTTTGCCTGATTGAAATGGGTGATGGCACGAAGCTCGGCAGCATCTCTATTTTGCTGCGCTCGAACTCGTTGACCGACACCGTCGCACATGACCGCTTTATGCGAAAAATCCTCGTCCGTTGGGCCTAATTCATGGACAAGGATTTCGTCGCCCATCTGAAACGACTGTAAGCACAATGACGACTGAAGATAAAGCCTCGGCGACGTTGCAAAAGTCGCCGAGGCTTTTTAAAGCACCGTTTCGCTAGGTATAAGCTCTCTCAAAC
>JANMYZ010000079.1:0-11083 GCA_031382605.1 Planctomycetota bacterium
GCAAAGCTCTAATGCAGGAGACCACCGGCTACAGACTACCGGCTACAGACTACCGGCTACGGACCACGCGATTATCCCCTGCTAGTCGATCACTATTCCTTGAGTGCCGTAAGTGCCGCAACATTGCTCGGTGAAAGCAGCAGTAATCGTTGGTACGCTTCACGTGCACCGGTGGGGTCCAAGCGTTCAGCGCGTGAACGCGCCAGCAGTTCCATAATCGTGGGGTCAGCGGGAAATCGTTCGCTGAGTCGTTCGGCAAGATCGCAGGCCTCACGTGGATGGCCTTGTGCCAAGTTCGCTTCGGCTAGCCAACGATTAGCGGTGAAATTATTGGGATCATTGCGCAAAACTAAACGCGCCACGCGTTCGACTTCGTCCCACGTTCCGCTGGCAATCAACGGTAGAATCAAGCCAAGTTTGGCCTCTGTTGATTGTGGTGCGACCAGGATAGCCGCTTTATATGCGACAATGGCAGCCTGGTAATGGCCAAGGCAATATAGCAGCCAGCCGGAGCGTAGCTGGAGAAGATATTCTTGCGCTTGCCCGCGTCTGACGGTGCCCAGTGCCGTATATGCGCCCTGGTAGTCGCCAGCGGCTTCGCGGGTGTAGGAATCTTTCATGCGCTCAATCAATGCGTCAGTTTCGCTGGCATAGACCGCTGTAAGTAAGGGAAAGATCAGAAGCAGAGGAAAGATCAAAATGAGAAAGAAGTGGCGCATGGGATGTTCCTGAATGAGGGAAATGAGGCGGAGAAGAGATCTGGAAATCCGTGCGTTTTTATTCGCAGTCAGTTTGAGACGCTTTGGGAAACACCGAATGGAACAAGAGAGCGCAGAGAGCGCAGAGAGAGAGAGCAGAGAGAGCGCAGAGAGGAATGACGATCGTCTTCGCCGAATGATCACTCTGCGTCTCTGCGGCCTCCTGTTCAATCTGTCTTCCCAGTGTGGTTCTTAGAAGCTCACGTTGAATAAAAGAATGAGGGAGTCGCTGAGGGCTTTTCCGCTAGCTCCATCATGCTGAAATGATTGCCGCTGTGCTTGCAACTGCACCATCGTGTGGGCGCTATACCAGGCGATGGAAAGCCCGTAGCCGTAGTCATAGGTCACCGGCAGATTGTAGGCCGTAAAGCCTTGGTTGAGGATGGCGAAGCGACGTTCACCACCCCAGCCATTCGCGCTGAGGCGAAAGGATGTCCACCCGATACCGATGGCGCTGTCGGCGGAAAAATGTTTGCCACCCTGGCTGTTGGCGGCGTCTTCGGTAACGCTGCTGAGAACGGAGAGCTCTTGCGCGATAGTCCAATTTTCTTGCTGCCACCACGTCCAACTCACAAACGGCGTGGCCTGTAGCGTATGAATAACCGTATCGCTAAAAGAAAGTTGTGACCAGGCGACTTCCATGCCAGCACGCCAACGCCACGAAGGAAAGTTGGTGAAGCCAAAACCGTAAGCGTTCATGGTGCGCTCGGAGGTTTTCTCGTCGTAAGAAAAATGATGGAAGGCGCGAATGGCGTATTCCGTATCGATCCATGACAGCGCAGCGGTTCCATCAAGCTGCTGGATATCATTGCCATCGCTTAGTCGGATATCGATGCGCTGGAAATCGAGATCAAGGCGAGCCTTCCCAAGAACGATTGCGGCACCGCCGCCCAACAGCGTGGCATCGCGTCGTGGGGTGTCGCCAGAGTAAGTGATGAAACCAGCGTAAGCCGTCGCACTGAGGCTAATCGTGCTGATAAAATCAGGGTCTTCGCTGGGATAGGACCCAGGACCAAATTGCGGTAAGTTATCTTGAGTGCCACCGCTGGGACCTATGGATTTTCCGTCGGTGGCGACCTCCCAGGCGACCAGGGGAACGATCCCGAACAGGAGGCTGAGCAAGGAAATTTCACGGAGCGGCATGATGTTGCTCCGCCAGCGGCAAGAAGACTCGTTGTAAGGTAAGATTTTCGCTTTCGATGCGCCAAAAACCATTTTCCGGATCTATGGTGAGAGCGATTTTCTGAGCACGAGCGAGCGCGTGCCCGCCAACGTCGGTTTCAATGCGCCATGGTGAAACAAAACGACTCCGTAGCCGGGCCATGGTCCAACGTGGATGGACCAGCCCGAGCAGTGCCGCCGCGTGCGCGCTCCAAGAACGACCTAAGGCGCTGACGGGTATTTGATCTTCCCACGCTAACTCAGGAATGCGACACAAAGGAATGCGTGCCGTGGCAAGATGAAACAAGCGCAGCCACGGATCATTTCCTTCTAAGCGATAACCATAGAACGTTCCTTCAAAAGTACCCAGGTGCAGACGACCACGTCCGCTGTCGAGAAATAATCCACCGTCGCTGCCCATGCGCACGTGCCAACGCATGGTGCCGACAATACGTTCATCGCGCATGGCGACGAAGGACAGTTGTTGATCGAGGATTAAACCGGTCAGCGCGGTAAGCGTGGGATCTTGCGCTACGTCGCAGACGTGCGCGCCTTCGGCTGGTACCGCGTTGGCGTAGTGGCGCGCACCATCCCACCATGACACCAGACTAAATGGCAAAGTCGCTGAGGTTGGCGCCGCTGCGACTTGCACCTGCACGTGCACATGCGGCTGCGGCGAATAACCGCTGTTTCCACATTTTCCAAGATACGCACCGCGCTCAAGCCATTGACCAACGACGACGGCAACTGAGCCGCAGGATAAATGGGCGACGGTGACAAAAAAACCACGTGGGTCGTGGATCACCACATAGTTGCCCCACGGGTGCGTTTGATCGACCCCGCCAGGAACATTGTCGGGCAGGCCATCAATCGCCGTTACCACTTGGCCCCGCACAGGTGCGCGCACGGGTTGGTCGAAGGCGTAAAAATCATCGAGTCCATTGATCTCCGCGCGATGATTTTTTCCGGCGTCGTCAGTGATAACAAAATCAAGCGCATAACGCTGGTTGCCTTGATGCGTCCAGCGGCTGTCGTTGCCTTGCCAGACCGTCCACTTGCCGCTGACCGGCGTCATCAGCGTTCGCAAAGTCCCTGGAAAACGCAGGCGCCAAGCCCAGTGTTCGACCAGGGTAATTTCTGGGGTCTGGCCAATGCGGGTTGCAAGCAGCGGACTGCTTTGCGCCTGTAGTAAGCCCAAGGTTAACCACGTCATCAGAATGAAGGGCAAGGTGAACGCCGGTAAACCAGCACCGCCCCACCACATGGCGTTGTGCAAGGCGTCGCCGACGATGGCGCAGCCCGCAGCGGCGATCAGCGCCAAAATCAAACTGCGCCAAGACGGCACCAGGAATACGCCACCAACGGCCATCGCAACCAACAATGGATTAAATCCATCGGTGGAAGCCCAGGCCACCGTCCAATTGCCACTGCCAAGTCCGCGCACCACACCACCCATGAGGTAGCCAGCCAGGGCAAGAAACAGCAAGATGCGTGAGTGCCAAGCGATCAGCACCGTCAGCAAGAAACCGACCAGCGCATGCGGCAGAAATAATAAGGAACCTAAACTTATGAAAAAACCATTCAGCACAGGTGGCAACGTGGGCATAATGTGCGGCAGCCACAAATCCGTCACGCTTGCCGGCGGCAGGAGTGGGTAGTTTCCAATCGCCAGGGTGATGATCACTGAGGCGATGACAAAAGGTAAACTCAGTGGCGGCAGGCGAAATTGATCACGTAACCATGGCGTGATGGCGACGGCACAGGCCCACGCCGCCATGCCTGCGATCATGGCGGCAATCACTCCAACCACAGATGGCGCGAGCAAGTGGCCGATGCCCATGCCGGTAAACACCGGACTTAATGCGACTGGTCCGGTCAAAATGCGTGCGCTTGGTGGACTGATGAGCGCGGCGGCCAGCACCGCGCCCAACCAGCTACTGATGGCGCCCAACAACACGCCAGGCGCGGCGGTCAGTAAAACCAACATGATGATCCCGCTCACAGCTCCTGGAAGAAACATCAAGCTCGATAAACTGGTGGCCAATGCATGGAGCTGCTGGCGCATGATCTCAGGCCTCGCCTTTGCGCTGATCGCCACGGTCGCGTGGTCCGCTCATGCGCTGTCCACCACCGTTGCGCTGTCCACCAACCAGCGGCTGAGCAGAACTTGGCGTTTCCTGGATTTTCTGCGTCGCTGCACTGCGGGCAGTTGCCGTGCGCGTTTCATGCGTTGAGGCTGGCAACGTCGCTGGCATGGCCTCTGCCACCGCGCCAGCAAGGTGCGCGGGCATTCGTTCACGGTGGGTCAAATCGCTGAGGTCTTCGGCTTCGCGAATCAGCTCAACTTTTCCAGTTTCCGTGATCAGCACGATTGCCGGGCGATAAGCGATGAACTGCATCCATTGTGTAACATTATAAGCGCCCACTGGTCCGATGATCAGCTTGGTTCCGCGTGGCAACGGCGGTAAATGCACCGCGTCGCGTACCACGTCAATATTCATACAGAGTGGACCACATAATACCGAAGGTTCGCGCGTTCCGGGCAGCGGACGATCAAGTTCGATATTGAAAGCATACCATGTCGCGGTGTAGAGCAGATTTACGCCAGCGTCGATGACGTAGGTCTGTGTTCCGTCGGGCAAACGCTTGCTCGCGACGACGCTGGTGATCAACAGCCCGGATTCATCAACCAGCACCCGACCAGGTTCAAGCACCACGCGTGGACGATGACCTGGGCGCAAGTGAGTTGCTAACGCATCACCGATTGCGTCGGCGTATTCTTCTAACGGCGGCACCGCAACATCGGCGGAAAGATACGTCCCTTTGAGGCGATTGCGTGACGGCAGTCCGCCACCCAGATCGAGCGTATCGATGATAAAACCAAAGCGTTCGCGGATGACCTCGGCGAAGGCGAGCATTTTTTCGACTTGCCGTCCATAGGCCGACGGGTCAAGAATGAAGGTGCCGATGTGACAGTGCAGCGCACGCAAACGCAGGCGGCCACTGCGAGCCATGCGTTCAATCGCGGCCAGCGCTTGGCCTGATTCCAAGTTGAAACCGAAGCGGCTCCACTGTGGGTGAATGCCAGAGTCGAGGTTGAGGCGCAAGCCAACCGCCAGCTCGTGCCCGCGCTCTTGCGCGATGGCCAACAGATCATCGATTTCATCGCCATGATCAACGTTGACCAGCGCACCTTCTGCCAGTGCGCGACGTAAAATGGGCAGCGGTTTCAGCGGGCCGTTGAAAATGATGTGGTGACCGGGAACGCCCAAGCTGCGCGCTTTTTCGTATTCCATCTGACTAACGACTTCGGCAATCGAACCCTCGCGATGCATTAAGGCACAAATAGCACTGTTATAATTCGTTTTATACGACCACCCCAATACCGTGTCGGCGTAGCGTTGCGTAAATGCTTGGCGCACGCGACGGATGCTGCGCACTAATTGGCGTTCACTGAAAACGAACAGCGGTGAACCATGTTCTTCAGTCAGCGCCGCGATGGAGACGCCATCGATGTGGCTGCGCACTTGGCGATCCGCTGCTGGGCGGGTACCAAATTTATTCATCAAACCGCTGACCAGCCGAGTGATGGTGGGGCGTTCGTAGGTCGTACTCATTGGTCTGCTCCGGTCATTACGAGGGATTGAAAGTGACTCATGTCCGCTACGACTTCGTAGCTGTAGCGAATGAAAAGACGGCCTGCGGGATAATCGGTGCCTCCGAAAATGGGCAGACCAAGTTGATGACGCACCAAACGCGCAGGTAGATTCAGGCCGACGCCGGTAGCGAGATAACACCACGCGGGAAAGCGCGGATTTATTTCGATCAAATGAATGTGATCGCCATCGACGATGCACTCTAATTCAAATGGCCCACGCCAGCGACTTTCGCGGATAAAACGCTCAGCAGCGGCGAGCATTCCCGGATGGGTCACGGTGACGCCAGTCTGGATTTTACCGAGTTTCGTCATGCTGAGTTTTTTCAGCCCAACTAAACCCAGATGTCCGCCAGTGCCGTCGCCTAACCCCACGACATTCAAATGTTCGCCGGTGACGATGCGCTGGACGAGCACAGGCCAGCCCCATTCCTCCGCCAACTTATTGGCGTAATAATGCGCGGCAGCGGCGGTGTCAGCGCGATACGCTTCGTACAAACAGCCTTTGATCATCAGCGGCAGGCCAAGCGTCGCGAGCGCGGCATCAAGTTGTCCAGGTCCGGTTAACACCACGGTTGCTGGTGCTTCGCAGCCGAAGCTGGGCGCCGCTGCCATCAACTGATCTTTCGAACGCAGGCGAAACTGCTGCATGGTGGGCACCATTACCGCAATGCCGTGGCTTTTTAATTCTTCAGCGTAGCGAATGTAAATGGGTAGCTCGCTATCCAGATTGGGAATCACCAGATCCAAACCGTGACGCGCTTTGATTTCGAGTAAGCGATCGACCACCGCTTCACCGCCGACCGATGGATACGGCATTAAATAACTGCGATCGACCACCCAATCGAGATAAATTCCGGGTTCCATCGCATCATAAGCTAATCCGATGGTGGTAACGTTGAGGTCGGTGTCTTCTTTTAAGCTGCGCGCGACGGCGACGCCTGGGCCTGGATTATCAATCGCATTAATACCGCTGATGCCAATGACGAGATTTTTCATAGTGCCGCTCTAGACCAAACCGTGGGTAGCAAGCTGCGCCGTAAATTCAGCGACATCGCGTTGGCTGTCGGCGATCGGAATGCCAAAGCGTTCCGCCAATCGTCGAGCCAGCGCGGCGTCATCGAGTCCTTCGCGCAGGCCCTCCACCAAGAGTTGTCCAGTGGGATTGAGCGTGTAGCTGGTGCCGGTAGCAGGGTTGAAGGCGAAGCCCTGCGCATTGATCGCCAGTGAGGCGAGTGCGGAATGAGAAGTTGGACGGTCCATAGCGGGCTCCGGCGGGGCTGGGTGAACGTTGCCCCTGAGCCCTAGAACGCAGGCCGCCGAATTCGTCTACAGGGCAGTTTTCCTGAGCGCTGGATGACGATAGATAAACGATGGATAAACGATCAAAAAGTAAGCTGTAGAATTTTGGTCGATCTTGCGTTCAGGCTATTCAGGGGTTGTCATGCCGTTGATATGTCATCTCGCACGTCACATCGCGCTCCATTTCGACTTATGGAATGCGCGCCGATGAATTGGTGGTTTCTTGTTAGGCGGGAGGCTGCAGCGCCGATTGCGCCACTCATTCGAGTGGTCCGCCCGGCACCGTTTGCCTGGCGGACGACGCGGATAATGCGCGTGTGCGGCTCAAGCCGTGGTTGCTTGGCGAATGCTCAGCTGGCATCCTCAGCCGACCGAGGAGCGCGCATGGACTTACCGCAGGAAGATCAAAAGGCGCAGGAAGATCAACGCCTGCACGAAGGATTGCAGCGTGGCGACACCCAGGTGTTAGCCGAAGTATTGCAGCTCAATCGCAACCGCATGCTGCGCAGCGTACGAATGTATAGCGATTCACGTTTAGCCAAACGACTGTGCGCTGAAGACGTTGTGCAAGAGGTCTACCTTGCAGCGGCTCAGCGTTTGGCTCATTACGCTGAGGACGGTTTTACTCGGCCGTACACGTGGCTGAGAGCAGTGATGCAGCAAACCCTGATTGATCTTCACCGTCGTCATCTGGGTGCCCAGGCGCGCGATGCTCGGCGCGAGGTCGCTCAGGCGCACGGTGGCCTTGACGCGACTTCGCGTGCGTTGGCCAAGGAATTATCCGGCTCCATTACTTCACCGAGCGGCGTGGCGATGCGCACGGAAACCAATGAATTACTCATCGCTGCGATTGATCATTTGGCGCCAGCGGATCGCGAAATTATTGCGCTGCGTCATTTTGAAGATTTAGGCAACGGCGAAATCGCTGATGTTCTCGGCATCGAAGAAAAAGCCGCCAGCATTCGCTATGTGCGTGCTATTCGCCGACTCAAACAAGCGCTCGAAGCGGCGGGATTAGGCTTGAGTGAACTCCATGCCCGTTGAAGCCCAGCGTAACGCAACCACGGCTGTTTCATCCGTAGAGCATGATCCATTGGAGCGCTTAGCGGCGGATTATGTCGATCGTTTGCGACGCGGCGAACGTCCGACTATGGCGGAATATCAACAGCAACATCCGCAGTTGGCCAGCGGCATTGCCGATCTTTTTCCAACCATCGCCGCGCTCGAAGGGCTGCGCGAGGGCGATACGGTGCATGAAGTTGGTTCGCCAGCGCAGCTCGGTGAATTTCGTATTCTGCGTGAACTCGGACGCGGTGGGATGGGCGTGGTGTATTTGGCAGAGCAACCGTCGTTGGCCCGTCGGGTCGCGCTAAAAGTATTGCCTGCGGCAGTCGCACCGGATTCATCGTCGCGCATTCGCTTTCAGCGTGAGGCTCGGCTTTCTGCCGGACTGTCGCATCCCGGCATTACTCCGGTGTTTGCTGTCGGCGAGGGCGATGGACTGCCGTGGTTTGCCATGCAATTACTCTATGGCGTAGGCTTGGATCAGATCGTTACGACCTTGACTGCTGGCGCTTCAGTGACCAAAGACAACGGCGGATTTCCAAGTTTGGTGCTTCGCATGCGCGATGGCGTTCCGGTTTTTCGATCACGTGACGGCGCTGACGATGCGCTGTGGTTACAGCGCGCTCTAGCGCGTTTGATTGCGCAAGCGGCGGAGGCTTTGCATTACGCGCATCAACGCGGTATTTTGCATCGCGATGTCAAACCAGCGAATCTTATTCTCGACATCGATGGCAGATTGTGGGTCAACGATTTTGGTTTAGCGAAAGCCGTCGGCGAAGCGGATCTGACCACTCGCGATGCGATCACCGGTACCTTGCTCTACATGGCTCCCGAACGCTTTGATGGAGTCACCGATCGGCGCAGCGATGTCTACAGCCTGGGACTGGTACTTTACGAACTACTGGCCAAGCGTCGGGCATTTTCACAAGAATCGCACACGCAATTGATCAAGGCGATCATGGTCGATGGCGTGCCGTCGATACGTTACCATGTGCCAAGTTTGCCGCAGGCATTAGCCGCCATCGTTGATCGCGCATGTGCCCGCCAACCGGAGCGCCGTTACGCTGACGCCGCTAGTCTGGCGCGTGATTTGATGAATTTTTCCGACGGTCAGCCAACGGCGTTAAGCGCGCTGGCTGCGCGGTCGGTGACAAACGCATCCGAAAGCGGCTGGTCCATACGATTGTGGGTGACCATTGCGGCGGTTGGCTTGGTCGGTTGGTTGGTATGGGGTTGGTTGGTGCCGGGAAGTCCAGGTGAAGTGGCGCCGCAAAAATTGCCATTAAACCCGACCTCGACCGCTATCCCATTATCAACGCCAGGCCTAATCGAGCAGAGAGAAGAACCGCCAAAGACTCTGATTTTACCAGAGTTATCGCCGAATGCTGAGCCAACGTCAGTAATTGCGCCGACATCAGAATACATTCCATTGCTACCGGAACGACGCCCCAGCAGTGAGCTGCTTCTGCCTGTTATTCCGCCGCCGGTGTCCCAAACCACGCCCGAGTCAGGTTCGCGGCCGTCGACACCAGCTCCGGCACCAACCAATCCGATCAATCCGAAAGCTCCTCTGCCTCCTCCACCAGCGCTTCAGAGACCACACGACTTGCCGCCCATGCTGGAACCAAAAGATTTAAATGCACGCCCTGGCGGCGGGCCTCCACCTGGCGGCGGTGGGCCTCCACCTGGCGGCGGTGGGCCTCCACCTGGCGGCGGCGGGCCTCCACCTGGCGGCGGTGGGCCTCCACCTGGCGGCGGCGGAGCCAGTGGGCCGCGTCGTTAATCAACGTCAGTTGAGTTGCGATGCGTGCGTTGGTTCAGAATATCCGCCGCCGTGAATACCCCCGCTGGACCGCTCCGTATTGAGGTCGCCTTAGGTGACCGCAGTTACCCGATTCATGTCGGTGCTGGTTTACTTACCCAGGCGGGAGCATTGATCGCGCCGCATCTCAAAGGTGGCAAAGTATTGGTGATCGCTGATGCGACGGTGGCGAAGTTACATGGCACTACGCTGACGAACTCTTTGAGCGCGGCGGGTGTGGCTTTTGCCGTGGCGACTTTTCCTGCGGGCGAACCGAGCAAGTCGCTGGCTACGGCAGACGTGCTGTGGCAAGCGTGCGCGCAACACCGCATCGATCGCGCGGGTGCGATCATCGCTCTGGGCGGCGGCGTCAGCGGCGACCTCGCCGGTTTTGTTGCCGCCAGTTGGATGCGCGGCATTACGTTCATTCAAGTACCGACCACATTGTTGGCGATGGTTGATTCCAGCGTCGGCGGCAAGACCGGCGTCAATAGTGCCGCCGGGAAAAATCTGATTGGCGCATTCAAACAGCCGTCATGCGTGGTGATCGACCCGTTGTTGATCGCCAGCATGGATGGCCGTGAATACCGCGCCGGTTTAGCCGAAGTATTGAAATATGGAGTAATCAAAGATCCCAACTTCTTCGCCTGGCAAGAAGCCAACGCGGATGCCCTGGCGCGTGGGGAACCCGCAGCCGTTGCGCACGCAGTGGCAGAAAGTTGCCGCATCAAAGCGTGGTACGTTGGCGAAGACGAAACCGAACAAGGCGTGCGCGCACATTTGAATTACGGCCACACTTTCGGCCACGCGTTGGAACGCGAGACGAAATACACCCAGTACCTGCATGGCGAAGCCGTTGGCCTCGGCATGCGCATGGCCGCCGATCTCGCGCAACGCCTGGGCATGCTCACCGACACCACGCTGATTCCACGGCAGGACGCGTTGTTAGCACGTTTTAAATTACCGACGACGCATGCGACCACTGATAAAATCGCGTTGGCAAAAATCCTCGCCGGACATTGCGCACTCGATAAGAAAGTTGCAGCCGGGCGGATGCGGTTTGTTTTGCCGACGAAAATCGGCGAGGTGGTGACGCGGGAAGTTGAGAATATTGCGGCGGTTGAAGCGTCGTTTACGGCGGGTCTTTTGTAATGCGAAGGCCAGAAGTTCAGGAACGAACCCGATGTTTACTTATATTTGCCCATGACTGTCGTCCCTCGATAACATAGTCGAACGGGTGCCTTCGCCGGGAGGGTCGAGCACCAGCTCGACCGCACATCACGGAAATCGTCAGCAATACGATTGCCCTCACGCTGAGAGCGCTCATCGAGGCCATGGTTG
>JANMYZ010000085.1:0-1941 GCA_031382605.1 Planctomycetota bacterium
CACTTCTCGATGAGTCGGTTCAATCACGAAGTCGGTAGATGGAGTCTTGATGAAGAACCTGCCGAGATCCGCTTCGCGTTGCAGCCTTGCACGGAGCGCGCGAGCAGCCCACACTCCTCGTCCTTGTGGAGGCCTCGATGACCAATGTTCCTCGCTCTTCTGACCAGCAACGCGCTCAAAAAGCCGCTGACACAGGCGCCATTCGCCACGCAGAAGCCGCCGACACGCAACCGATCTTGCCGATGACGGCAGATCATTCGGCTGAAAAATCCGAGACCGAGTCGCTGTCCCCTGCCGGCCTGGGCATGGACGCCAACACTTTACGTCACGACATCCATCGGCACTTGGCTATCACGCTTGGGCGTGACGCCCATTCGGTGTCCAATCGCTATCGCTACATGGCAACGGTTCTGGCGGTGCGCGATCGTTTGGTCGAGCGCTGGAAAGCCACGCACGCAGCGTATTACGAAGCTGATTGCAAACGCGGCTATTATTTGTCGATGGAATTTTTGATGGGCCGCGCGTTGGGTAACGCGGCACTCAACCTTGATATCGATCAACAGCTGAAACGCGCACTGAATGCGCACGGTTTGCGCTTAGAAGATTTAGAAGAATCGGAACCGGATGCGGGTCTGGGCAATGGTGGCCTTGGTCGCTTGGCGGCATGTTTCATGGATTCTTGCGCGACGCTTCAGCTTCCGGTGTTCGGTTATGGACTGCGCTACGACTACGGCATGTTCCGTCAGCGCTTAGTCGGCGGAGCCCAGCAAGAAGAACCCGACAACTGGTTGGCCTACGGTCATCCGTGGGAACTTCAGCGCCCAGAATATGCCCAGCGGGTGAAGTTCTGCGGCCACACTGAATTCTATCGCGACACCAATGGTCGCATGCGCGTCAACTGGGCAGCGACCCAAGATGTCGTGGCGATTCCGTACGATTTGCCAATCCCAGGTTATCACAACGGGACGGTCAACACGCTGCGCCTGTGGCGCGCGTCGGCTCCGGAACAATTCGATCTCGCTGAATTCAACGCTGGCGATTACGTCGCCGCTGTTGAGGCGAACTCCACCGCAGAAAATATTTCGCGCGTGCTGTACCCCAACGACAAGAGCGAAAACGGCAAAGAGCTGCGTTTGCGTCAGCAATATTTCCTCGCGAGTGCGAGCTTGCAGGACATCGTTCGCCGCTGGATTTCAAAACACGGCACCGATTTTAAGCATTTTGCTGCGAAAAACGTCATGCAACTTAACGACACGCATCCGACCATCGCGGTCGCAGAATTGATGCGTATTCTGATGGACGATCATGGACTGGGTTGGGAGGAAGGCTGGGCCATCACTAATAAATGTTTGGCCTACACCAACCATACGCTGTTGCCGGAAGCTTTGGAAAAATGGTCGGTTGGTTTGTTCAAACATCTGTTGCCACGTTTGCTCGATATCATTTACGAAATCAATGCGCGCTTCATGCGCATCGTGGCCAATAAGTGGGTCGGCGACACCGAACGCATGGCGCGCATGTCGATCATCGAAGAAGGTCCGCATCCGCATGTGCGCATGGCACATCTTGCCATCGTCGGTTCGTTCTCCGTCAATGGCGTTGCCGCGCTCCATAGTGATTTATTGAAGGGCGGTTTATTCCGCGACTTCGCTGAACTATGGCCTGAACGTTTCAATAATAAGACCAATGGTGTGACGCAACGTCGTTGGCTGGCGATGTGCAATCCGCGCCTGTCCGACCTCATCACGCGGACCATTGGCGAAGGCTGGGTCACCGACCTCACGCTGTTACAACAGCTCAAACCACACGCTGAAAACGCGGCTTTCCGTAGTGAATGGCGCCAGATCAAACAAGATAACAAGCGCGACTTAGCGGCCGTGGTCAAGAAAGAATGCGGCGTCGACCTCCCGCTCGACGCGATGTTCGACGTGCAAGTCAAAC
>JANMYZ010000166.1:0-6083 GCA_031382605.1 Planctomycetota bacterium
CAACGGTTAGTGCGCACGGTACACGCCGCTTGTGCGGGGGTCGGCTGTGCGAGTTGCCATGGCGGATATTCAGGGCGGCGCGCGGTCGCTGATTGGACAGCGCCCGATCACGCGGCGCGCATGGCTTGGTCGCGCGGTCAGGCGCCGCCGTTGCTGGCTGATTTAGAACACCAGGCCGCACGTTTCGTTGCTGACAAAATCACCACGGCGCTCGAAGTCGACCGCGCCATTGGAGGTCGTGCATGATTGGAAAATGGAGCGGAAAAATGGGCCGTGCCGAAGCCCTCGCGGCGGTGGCATTGGTGATTGGTGCGCGCCAAGAACCGGTCGCGGCGTTGCGACGAATGGCGGCGGAAGATCCCGCGCTCAGCGTTCTTGGTGCGCTGGCGCAGCGTTGTGCCGATGGGCTGGCGCTGCCCGATGCCTTGGTGGCGAGTGGATTATTGGCGCGCGGTGATGCCGCTCGTTTAACCGGTTTATCGCCCGCGCTGATGGCGGATGAATTAACCCGCTTGGCTCAGCGCACGGTGCAGGTTTCCACTGGCGAAGTGCTCGCGCGCTGGCTGCCATTGTGGGCGTTGCTGGCGGCGACCATCCCAAGTTTATTACTTGGCGCGGTCGTTGCCGTGATTGGCGGCGCGCTGTACGGCGGCATCTGGCATACGCTGGGCATGCGCTCGCCAACGCATGGACCAGCCATCTGGTGGGGTGTTCAGGTCGCGGAGGTCGCCATCGCGGCGCTCATCGTTGGCGGTCTGTGGTCACTGCTGCGTATGATCCCGTACGTGCGCCGAATCACGGTTTTTTCCATGCGTTTAGAAAAGGCCGTCGCGGTGGCCGAGCTGATGCGCAGTGCGCGCGCTGGAATCAATTCCCTGCCGCATTTCACCGCTTGGGCGCAGCGTAGCGGAGATCCCGTTGCCGTACGCGCCGCGCTCGCCGCGTGCGGCGGTGACGTCACCGCGACCCTGATGAAATTGGGAGTGGTGTCAGCGACCACCGATGGCCGACCAGACTGGGACCGTGCCATAGCAGAGACCGCGCATCATCGTTTGCACGCAGCGCAGATGCTCGCTCCGTGGCTGTTCGCGGTCACGATATTTGCAGGCTTGAATGGATTCATGTCGTGGGAAGTGGAGCCGATCAACCTCATATGGAATTTTTATTCGTGGTCAGCTTCACTGCCAAGCCAAATCAGCGTGATGGTATCGCAGATATTTAGCTGGTTAAAAATTGCAGGGGGAGCCGTTCTGGTCGCTCACGTGTTCCTCTGCTTCGGCTGGCTCATGCGTTGGTTGAGTGGCCCCGCTTCGGACGTCCAAATGGTTGCTGATCGTATGGCTCGCGCACTGGATCGGCGTTTTGATTTCGATCAGATATTAATCGGTCTTCGCCTTACCGTCGAAGGCCCCATGCGTCGGCGTATTGATGCAGCCCTTGCTTTAACCGATGAAACTCATCCCGGTGCGCGTTTAGTGAAAGCCGGAATTATTCCGCAGGTTCAAGCGCAGGCCCTGAGTACGGCTGAAGGCGCGGATCTTTCTGCGCTCTTGCGCAGCATGAGTCAAAGTCCGAATGATTACGGATTAGGAGCCGCTTCTTCGCACGCCAAGTGCATGCTGCTGATTGCCGTTGGTTTGATGATGGTGCAATTTTATCTATTCGTCGGGGTTATCCCAAAGTTCAAAACCATGTTCGACAGCCTCAGTATGAATTACTCTGGCCTGATGCAGTTAGCGGAGTGGGCTGTCGGTTTATCGATGACGATGTTGATCCTTGCCGTGGTCGGAAGCGTAGTGGTCACGTGGGGAAATCGGCGTGGCTGGTGGATCGCAGGTGGCAGTTGGTCGCGGCTCGCAAACGGTTTGGTACTGCGGCGAATGTTGGCGGTCGGCGCTGACGAAGCGGCGCTGGCGCGGTCGTTATCAGCTATTTCACCGCGTCTTTCAGTACGTTTAGCCAGTGCAGCAGAGCGCGGTGATCTCCCAGGATTATGTGCCGTCGCTGGATGGTCGGTGCGCTCACCCGCTGAATTAGAACAGGCCTTAGCAGCAGAACTCATTCGTCGTGATCGTCGCCGCGCTCGGCTGGCGCTCACCGCTCGCTTGTTGTTACCATTCTTGGTCAGTCTTCCGGTCAGCCTGACAGCGGTCTGTATATGCTTAACCCTAGGACGCATAAGAGACGCCCAAATCCAGATGGCTGCCAGTCATTCAGGTGGCGGCAATTTTAACGGCGGCACCGCCAGCATGGCTTTGATTCACTGGTGGTCGCTGCGCTGCGAGGCGCAAGGTGACGCCGTGGTTGAACAAATTCGCGCAGAGGCCCAGTCGAAACCGCCCGCTCAGTCACCAGGAGTTTCACCATGAGCGACGCGGCTCGATTGCTTGAAGTGGTGCGTGACGCCGCCGTGCGTGGTGATGACTTGGTCGCAGCGCTACGAGGTTGCGGACTTCCTGGCGCCACCGTTGCTGCCGATCGTTTAGCCGCTGGAGCAACCTTGCCCGCAGCGGTTGCCGGTTTGATTCCGGCTCGTACCGCCGTGTTGCTGGCGGGCGGGATTCCACCGTTAGCGACCGTAGCGGCGCTGTTGGCTGACGAAGCGTGGCGGCAAGCCGCACGGCGGCGCATGGTGATCGATCATCTGGCGTATCCCTTGGCGTGCGTGGTCTTGCTGATGTTCATGGCCATCACGTTGACCTGGTTTTTGCCGCACAGTTTGTGGTACGCGCCCTTGGTGTCAGCGGGCTGGTCTCTTCCGCCCGCGTTCCTGGCATTGGTGGTGATGGCCGCTCCATGGCTGCCCAGAAGTTGGCATCTGCCAGGTTCTGGCTGGGCGGCGCACCTCGATCACGCCAGCCGTTGGACCCGCGCCGCGTTGGCCGTGCAATGGCGACTGACCGAAGCACAAGCCTTGCGTTTGCTCGGTACCAACCTTGAAGGTCTCGCTTCAGTTTTAGGCTCAGCCGACGCCGAGCGTCATTGTCGCATGCTCGCTGACTGGCACCGCCAAGCTGCTCTGCGGCGCCTAACTTTCACCGCGATTCTGTCAGCCACCTTGGTTCTCGCCGCCGGCGGCGGAGTCGTCCTCGGCGCAGCGCGAATGTGGACTGCCGCGCCGCTCTAGTTGATGAAAGGGTGATTGGGAACGACGACGCAATGCGCATCGTTATTCATTCAAGATGCTGTCTAAAAGTTAGTTAGACGTTTTAAGGCTGATGCCTTATGCTATGAAAAAGCCAATAACTTACGAATATTCGTTTGCTATTAAATATTCATAACTTATTAATTCAGCATGCCCAGGACATCTCCTTTTGAAGCCAAGGCCCTCACGTATTTTCAAGTGCTGACAGGCCTACATGCGGAGCCGCGTTCGGGCGACGCCAGCGCGTGTGCGTCGGTATTCACCGACGGAGGGGATCGCCATCCGGTGCCCATCGTTGTCCGCCGTGTTGCCGCGCCGACACGCTACCTGATCGAGTCTGCCATCGTGCATGCGGCGGCTGAGCAGCGATTGTCTGGCCCGTGCATTATTCTTATCTCGGTCACCAAGCTGGCGCCGAAAATGCTCGATCGTATTGAGGCGCTATTGGCTGGCACGGTAGTCAACGCAGCCGTTGTGTCCGACGCCGGTGGAGCATGGATCCGTCTGCCTCACTTTGGAATCAGCAAACAGGTCAACGATCAAACCGCGCGCATGGCGGTGCGCGAGGACAAGGAGCGTCGCTTCGATTTTCCGGATGCTGCCGCCTGGATTATCAAAAGCCTCCTGCTCGCAAAACTCAAAGATCACCCGCGTTGGTGGGGAGGGTACCGTGGCCTAATTCGCACGGGATCAGAACTGGCAGAGCGCGCTGGTGTCAGTCCCTCAATGGTGTCGCACGTCTTTGAGCGGTTGCGCAGCCGATCATTTTTGCGAACAGAACGCTCGGACGAAATCGCCATCTCGCGACCACGGGCGTTACTGGAACTATGGATGTCACAGGCCCGTCACCGCATACCGCGCTCCATTTCGGTCAGACCGCTGTACGGCAATGTCCCGAAGTTGACGGGAGACATTTTAGATTGGCTGGCGAACAAGTGGCTGCACAGCGATGGTGCGACAGATTGGGCGGTAAATGGATGGATGGCGTGCCATCTTCATGAAACGGGATTTGTGACGGATCTCGCTAGTCGGCGCGTTTCGATCGTCGGTCTTGGTGATCATCAAAGCCTGATTTCGGCCTGGGGCTTGATGCGCTGTGACGAGCGAGACGCGATGCTCACCATTCAGCCAGCGTCTGCGCCGCGATCGATTAAAGGTGGTATATTCGTAGATAAATTGCCCGGCTCAGGCCCTGTTGCGCGACCGTTACCCGTCGTGGATATCATTCAGGCGGCCGTGGATGTCGCTCATGATCCGGCGCGTGGATTCGAACAAGCCGAGCACATCTGTCGGTTATTGGTTGAGGGTCTCGACGAATGAATACCCACGGCGGATTTCCTCCGGCTTTGATTGAGCTCCTGCGACAAGCGGTGTCGGCGATGGGGCCTTATCAAAAACAGCTCGTGCTTGTCGGCGGGCTGGCGCCATTCGTCTATCAGTATCATGCCGCGGCCGATTCAGGAATACCGTTGCCGCCGTTTGGCACCAAAGATGCGGACATGGTTGTGCCATTACCACTGCCCATCATCGCTGGCGACACGCTCCACCGTTGCCTCCTTAATGGTGGCTTGGTGTCCGACGTCGGCCGTGGAACCGATGGCAAAGATTCCATCACCCGGTTCTTTCTCTCTGGCGAGCGCGGCAGGAATGCACCTTATCTCGAATTCCTGGTGCGCGATCCCGGTCGCCATCGTGAACAGGAGGGTAAGCCGCAGCCAGATTTATTGGCGCACACGGGCGACTTTATGGAACTCTTGCTTGCCCCGACGCCAGCGTGGGAGGTCCAAGTACCCCAGATTGGCACCGTTCACGTGCCGCATCCGATTGGCTACATCGCGCAGAAAACACGCATGTACGACATGGTTGGGCCGCGCTGGGCAAAGGATCAAGGCGACGTCGTACAGGTAATATGGACCTTCCATCCCATTTGGACTCAGATGGCGGCGGTCTGGCACGACCTCATGCTGCGCAAGCCGCAGAGCAGCTGGCTTGACCGCGTTATGAAAATTTGGCTCCGGTTATATGCACAGCCGGATGGCGAAGGCCCTGTCGCGGTAGCGGAAATCTACCGGACCAGAGCCACGATGAACGTTTCGCCAGCAGCGATTCATCACGTCATGCAGGACTTCATCAAGGTGCTTCAGGTCGCATCGCGGCCGTGAACTTACGTTTACCCAAACGCTTCCATTCCGACGCACGAACAGACTAAGTTGCGATCGCCATACGCGCTGTCGACGCGGCCGACGCTGGGCCAGAATTTTGCTTCGCGGGTCCATGCGGCGGGGAAGGCGGCGAGTTCGCGGCTGTAGGGATGGGTCCAGGTGTCGGACACCACTTCGTTGGCGGTGTGCGGGGCGTTCTTGAGCGGATTATCTTTGCGATCGAGTTTGCCGGAAGCGATGGCCATAATTTCGCCGTGGATGGCGATCATGGCGTCGCAGAAGCGATCGATCTCGGGCAGTGGTTCGCTTTCGGTGGGTTCGATCATCAAGGTGCCGACGACAGGGAACGACAGGGTCGGCGCGTGGAAACCGTAATCCATCAAGCGCTTCGCCACGTCTTCGGCTTCGACGCCGTGGACTTTGAATGGCCGCAGATCGATAATGCATTCGTGTGCGACTAAACCATTCGGGCCGGTGTAAAGCACGGGAAAATAGGGGCCTAAACGTTTGGCCATGTAGTTGGCGCTGAGGATCGCGACGCGGGTGGCTTGGGTCAGTCCTTCGCCGCCCATCGCGGCGATATAGACCCACGGGATCAGCAAAATACTGGCTGAACCCCATGGCGCGGCACTGACAGCACCGAGCAATTTGTCGCCGCCCATATCGACCACCGGATGTTTTGGCAGGAAAGGAACGAGGTGACTGGCGACACCAATCGGCCCCATGCCGGGTCCGCCGCCGCCGTGGGGAATACAAAAGGTTTTGTGTAAATTTAA
>JANMYZ010000577.1:0-3414 GCA_031382605.1 Planctomycetota bacterium
GCGGGGCTTTCGGCGGAGGGGTTTGCTCTTCCGGGAAGCCCGGCTCTCCACGCCCGGCTCGTTACCCACAAAGTTGGTCCGCGAATTGGTTTGCCCTGCATTTGCCTCAGAATCCCAAGGGCTAAAGAACGCGGCTAAAGAACGCGGCCCAAATCAGGTCAGTTGGCCATTGGCAAGACGGTAGAAAGCGCCCTTTTTATCCATTAATTCATCATAGGTTCCTGATTCGACCACGCGTCCTTCATCGAGCACGGCAATGCGATCGGCATTGCGGACGGTCGACAGACGATGAGCGATGATCAGCGTGCTTCGCCCTTTCATCAGCACGTCGAGCGCCTGCTGAACTTGCCGTTCACTTTCGGGATCGAGCGCACTGGTCGCCTCATCCAGCACCAGTAATTTGGGATCGCGGTAGAGCGCTCGCGCGATGGCCAAACGCTGCCGCTGACCGCCAGACAGTCCCATCCCACGATCACCCAAAATAGTCGCGTAGCCGTTTGGTAATTCGCTAATAAAGGCATCGGCGTTCGCGCGCTGCGCCGCCGTTTGTACGCGCTCACCATCCGGGTTCGGATCGCCCCAACCGATATTTCCTGCCACGGTGTCATGAAATAACACCACGTCTTGGCTGACCACGCCCACATGTCGGCGCACGGATCGTCGATCAACCGAACGCAGATCATGATCATCGATCAAGACGCTGCCCTGCTCCGGCACATAAAAGCCCAGGATCAAACTGGCGATGGTACTTTTCCCTGATCCTGAAGGCCCGACCAATGCCAGCGAAGTTCCCACCGGAATATGTAAATCAACGCCGGACAAGCTATGCCGCTGACTTCCTGCATAACGAAAATGCACGTTGGTCAGTCGTACCTCGCCGTTCACCTGCGCGAGCACCGGTTTGCCTTCGTTCATCTCTTCGGATTCACTCTCATAAAGTTCAGACAGGGATTGCAGCGCGTCGCTGGCACCTGCGACGTTGGGCAAGCCAGAAATAATGGCGCTGACTGCGCCAGAAATAATGCCGTAATAACTGACAAACACGAACAGCGCACCGTAACCGATCTGATCACGGACACACAGCCACGCGCCGATTCCGATCACCAGCATGTTCAGCAAAGAACTAACGGCCCAACCCGCAGAACCAAAAAATGCATGCGTGACGTCCAGACGTACGCCGGTGGTGGCAACTTTTCGCGCTGCAGAAGTGAGTCGGCGTTCAGCATACGCTTCGACCGCATGTGCACGCGTCAGTCGAACGCCATGCAGCGCTTCGTTTAGAAAAGAAACGAAACCAGATTCAGCGATGCGAAATTGTTCGTTCGTACGCCGCATCGGCGGCCACAGTAAATAGGCGGTTAGCAAGTTGGCCGGCACGATCAGCGCCAATACCAGCAGGAACCACGGGCTATACATATACACGATGACTAAGGTGATCAGTATCGTCGTTCCCTGCATCAAAATGCATTCGGCGAGATAATTTTGCATGCTTTCAAGGCGACCAATGTCGAGCAAGAATTTATTTTGCAGGATGCCCGCTTGCGAGCGATCATGGAAAGCGAACGTCAGTTTGTGCAAACGGCGAACCAACGATCGCCTTAAAGCGGCAGCCAGTGAGCGCCCCTGGATGGAACGCATACGCCGTTCAGCGACGGTGGTAATGACATTCAAAATGCACAACAAAAACGACACCGTCATCACCCACCACAAATCGTCCATGACCCGGTGTTTTTGCTCAGGACTCGCAATCAAATCAAAAACATGGCCGATCAGTAGCGGAAACACCCACACCGGTGAATGGCGAAGATTGATCAGCACCCACACGGCCGGTACCAGCAAACGCTTATTATGCACCAGATGCAAATACGCAGACAACGGATTACGCCGCTGTTTGGCACCGACTGAGGTAATCGCCGCCAGTCGCTCAGAAACTTTTTCGATGGAGCCGGACTGGCGCAGAGGCGAACGATGATCAGCCAAGTAGAGAACTCCTCACCCGTGTTTCAGGTGGAGCGCCCAGTGTTGCTCAGCGCACCGCCGGTCAATCCTCTGCGGCTCAAACTACATTCAGCGCCTGAAGTCAGGATGAAATCACGCGGTAATCAGTTTCGTCGGTCCGCCTTCTGATGAGATTTCGTCGCTGTCGTCATCGCTGGTGCCATCGGGTTCGCTGACGACGCCTTTGCCGCGTTTGACGTAGATGGTGTATTCCACCAGCTTGCGGTCGAGCGTTACGCGGTTGATGCCGAGAATTTTGGCGGCGCGCAGTTTGATACCGCGTTCTTTATTGAGGGCGTAAATGATCAGCAATTTTTCGCTGTGTTGAAAGAACACGTTGATGTCGGGACCAGTGACATCGGCGTAGCGTGCGATGGCGTGGTGAAGGGCTTCCTTGGGATTCTGCTCGGTCACCGCTAGCGTGGCGGAATTGCGGGGCAAGTTCGCACCATAGCTACGAATGGTCGGCGGAATGAGTTCCTCCAGAAAGGTATTACTAGGGGCCAAAACGACTGCTTTTTGCACGCAGTTTTCAAGTTCGCGGATGTTGCCAGGCCATGGATACGCTAGCAGAAGTTCCAGTACGTGGCGTGGCACGTCATCAACGTTCTTGTAATTCTGGCGATTGTATTTCTGCAAGAAATGATTGATCAGAAGGGGGATATCTTCACGCCGCGAGCGCAGCGGCGGCAGCAGCAAATTGACCACATTCAGGCGGTAAAAAAGGTCTTCGCGGAAGCGCCCATCGGCGACATCCTTGGCCAGATCGCGGTGCGTCGCTGCAATAATGCGAACATCGACGGCCAGCGAACGGTGATCACCGACGCGGGTGATGGTGCGTTCTTGCAAGACGCGCAGCAGTCGGACCTGCGCCTCAGGTCCAAGCTCGCCAACTTCGTCGAGAAAAATTGAGCCACCATTAGCGACCTCAAAAAGACCTTTGCGTTCATGGTCGGCGCCGGTGAAAGCCCCGCGCGCGTGGCCAAATAATTCACTTTCCAGCAGCGTTGGACTGAGCGCTCCGGCGTTGATCGACACCATCGGTTTGTGGGCGCGGTGGCTGTGACTATGGATCAGTTTGGCGAGCAGTTCTTTGCCGGTGCCGGTTTCGCCCTGGATCAATACCGTGGCGGTCGACGCGGCGGCGCGTACGGCAGACTGAATCAGGGAATTCATCACGCCGCTATTGCTCAGGATGTCGTGCTGCTTGACCTCAATCGATAAAGCGCCGCGTAAAACCTGGTTTTCTTCGGCAAGTTCGCTGGATTCCAATTGCAGACGCAGGCGATCCGTGCACCACCGCGACAGCACGTCGACGATGAATGACGCGGCGTCTTCGCTCTGCTTGTGCGATACCATCAACGTGGCGATCGGCACGTTGCCGTCGCGCAATTGTCGCGCGACCACCGGTAATCC
>JANMYZ010000138.1:0-2453 GCA_031382605.1 Planctomycetota bacterium
TGCTGCTGCACCTGCGGTAAATATTTTGCGCCAGGCGGAACATCGCGCACGCCGCGTATTGTCCGCCAGCGGCTGGGACGAAGTCGCAACGTATGCATTTACCTCCGAAGCATGGGCGGAAGCGCTTGGCTGGAATGAAGGACTGATCCGACTTGCGCATCCGCTTTCCAGCGAACAAACGGTCATGCGTCAAAGTTTGCTGCCGACGTTGTTGGAAGCACTCGCCCGCAATCACAAACACGCCGATGTCGTGGCCATTTACGAAGTTGGCAAACGCTATGGCGTCAGCGCCGGACGCGCCGACACCGCCCACGAGCGCATCGTCGTCACTGGCGTTTGCTCAGTCGCCGGTGATGAATCGCCGTTTTTCGCCGCCCGCGACGCTGCCCTCGCCCTGTTGCGCGGACTCGGTTATCAACCGCGTTTTGTCGCCCGTAAAGACGCCGACGCTGAATTGGCCGATGGACGCGCCGTCGATCTTTTCATCAATAAACTCGCCGTCGGTGCCGCTGGCGAAGTTCCCAAAACCTTACGTGAACGCGCTGGTTGCCCTGGGCGTGTCGGCATGTTCCGCATCGAACTCGAACAACTCATCACCGCACTCGGCGCAGCCAAACCAGTGCCGCATCAAGCACCAAGTCGTTTCCCGTTAGTCGAACGTCAATTCACCTTCGATTGCCCAGAAGAACTCCCCTACGGCGATCTGGAATTACCCATGCGCCAAGCCGCTGGCGAGTTGTTCGCCGGCGCGGCGCTCGATTCGATCTACCGCGGCGATCAACTCGCCGCTGGCCGCAAAGCCGTGAGCTTACGTATTTTCCTGCAAGCGCAGGATCGCACGCTTGAGGATAAAGATCTGCAACATCTTCATAGCCGGATTATTACGGCGGTCGAGAAACGGACGTTGGCGAAATTACGCGCGTGATCCGGCCGCAAAAAAAACCAAAAACAATTTACCGCAAAGCCGCCAAGAGCGCAAAGAATACCTACAAACATATTGAAGCTCACCCGTTCAATGAAGCCGTTGATCACCAAAATTTGATCTCAACCCCTTGCCTTCCCTTTGCGTCTTCGCGCCTTAGCGGTGGAAGTTTTTTTCTAAATGTGTTTTACGCGCAACCACAATCATTTGTACCACAGCTTTTCCCGCCGCTCGTTGGCGCCGGTTCGATTTCTTCCACCTGCGTGCCGAGCTTCAAACCCCAGCGTTTTGCCGCATCTTGCCAGTATTCTGGCGCGGTGCCCATGGTGGTTAGATAATTGCCGACCATCACCGCATTGGCGCCGACAGCGAACACTTCGTGCAGACGATCGCCAAGAGTAATCTCTTTGCCGCCAGCAGCCATCAGATTGCGATCGGGCAGGAAGAAACGCAACATCGCCAAAGTCGTCAGCGCTTCATCCGGATCGACTGGCGGACGATCGCCGAGCTTGGTGCCCTTGATCGGATTGAGAAAATTAATCGGAATCATGTTCGGTTCGATGAAGCGCAATTGCTCAGCGAATTCGACGCGTTGATCTTTGGTCTCGCCCATGCCGATAATGCCACCGGAACACAGGCCCATGCCGGACTTCTTGATGAAATTGATGGTCTGCATGCGCTCTTCAAAAGAGTGCGTGGTGCAGACGTTATCAAAGAAGCTGCGCGCCGTTTCGAGATTGTGACCGTACACTGCCGCTCCGGCCTTCTTCAGTCGATCTGCACAATTTTGGTTTTCCAAGATGCCCAGATTCACGTCAGCGCGAACTTTGCCGTTTTGAGAAAATTTCTCGACCGCGTCGCACACCATATCGAGCTGACTGCCTTCTTTGACGCCCCACCATGCGGCGACCAATCCAAGTGCCGCCGCGCCGTTGGCCTTGGCGCTGTCCGTCGCAACCACGATGTCTTCGTCCGGCAACCATTTATGTTTCTGATAATCGGTGCTCGCCTGGCCAGATGCCTGCGCGCAGTACGAACAGTTTTCCGAACAATTACCGGCTTTCACATTGAGAATCGAACAGCACTTCACCTTCGGCCCAAGGAATTTTTCACGAATGCGCCGTGCACCAGCGAAGAGCGCTGCCTGAGCCGCGCTTCCCGCTTCGACGTCGAGTAACTCACGCGCCTGGCCGGCGGTTATCTCCGCACCAGCAAGGACCTCGTCGGTGAGCTTGGCGATGGCAACAGGATCAGTGGCAAGGCTAGATAAGGTCGTCGACATGGGTCGGGATAATGACAACCGTTCGGGAGTGCGGAAGTCCGGAGGTCGGGAAGTCTTTTTAGCTGAGACGCTGTCTGGAAATACAGAATTGAACAGGAGTGCGCAGAGACGCAGAGACGCAAAGACGCAGAGACGCAAAGACGCAGAGAAGAAGGATGGTCAGATTCGATAGAAGACCGTGGTTTTTGAATTTTTGGTCTTTAAACTGGCTCTGTGCCTCCGCGTCCTCCTGTTAAATCTGCCTTTCCA
>JANMYZ010000167.1:0-1636 GCA_031382605.1 Planctomycetota bacterium
ACCCTATGCTCCGGTGCTCGCTGGCCAGTCGGCCGACCTCGCCCAGGCGGCACTCCCGCCACTCAATGACCCGACCGTCTCGGTCCGACTCGGCGCAGCGGCCTGCGGCATTCAAAACGCCATGGCAAGCAGCTACTACGGATTAGTCGTACGCACCACCCACGTCACCGGCATCATCACTGATCTTGGTTTCATGCTCGGTGCCTGTCTCACTGGTCAACGCTTCGTCTGGTGGAAGGTTTTGCTGCTCGTCATGCTCGTCGCTGGGTATCTCGCGGGTGGAATAGCCGCTGCCATACTCACGCCACTCGCCCCCGAACTGATGCTGTGGTGCTGCTGCGTATTCGCTGCAGCCATCGCCATCGGCTGCCTGTTTTTGCACCGCGAATAAAATACCAAGTGGTGGCCGAATAAATGGCATAGGTAAGTCTTTTCTCAATCCTTGGGGCTCATCAAAGCGGGAATAAAATCGAACAGGAACCCTGAAAATTACTCTGTCCAAGGTTATAGAACCCGATGGCAAAACACCCACTTCCGTGGTATCTTAAAACCATGGAGGGATGAGCAGATGAGTAGCACCCTCCCGATTCCAACAACGCTCCCGGACTTGCTTGCTGGATTACTGCTGCGGGCTCCGTGCAGCAGCGCGCTGACGTGGCGTGAGGCGGGCTACTGGCGCCGTATGGCGACCGAGGAACTTGCCCGCGATGTCCGCCGCTGTGCTCTTGGTTTGGTCAAGCTTGGCGTGAAGCACGGTGATTGCGTCGGCCTGCTCGCCCCCTCTTCGCCTACGTGGTTGGTGGCCGATCTCGCCATCATGTCGATTGGTGCGATATCGGTGCCGCTCTTTCCGAATCTTTCGCTCGACCATTTGCTGTACGAATCTGACCACACCGACATGCAATGGTTGATCGCCATCGGCGCGGAACAATGGCACCAAGTTCAGCCGCACGCCGCACGTTGGCGCGCCGTAGTGGTGAAAGAAGCACACGATTTGCCCAAGGAAACGCTCACCTGGGCGCGGTTGTTGGAGTTAGGTGATGCGATTTCCGAACAGGATCCTGGTTTATTCGCCCGTCGGCGTGATCACCTGACGCCTGAATCCATCGCCACCATTATTCATACCAGCGGCAGCACCGGACAGCCCAAGGGCGTGGTGCTGACGCATCATAATCTGATGTCGCAGATTGCTGGTGCTAAAGAATGCTTCCCGCTTGATTCAGCAAAAGACCGCGCGCTGAGTGTGCTGCCGTTGGCCCACGTTTTTGAACGCATCGTAGTTTATACGTATTTGGCGCAGGGCATCCCGGTGGCGTTTGGCGATGATGTCAAAAATACTGGCGCGATGATGAAAGAAGTGCGGCCAACGATCATGTCGATGGTCCCGCGTCTGATCGAAAAACTCTATACCCGCATCGTCAAACGCTTTGATGAAGCATCCTGGCCAAAACGTCAACTTGGCCGTTGGGCCTTGGAACACGCGCTAAAAGATGATCCGACCAAGCGCAAACCGTGGACCATGGATGTCGCTGACACCCTGATTTTCCAGCGTTTGCGCGACGCCATGGGCGGACGGCTTAAAGCTTTGATCGTCGGCGGCGCAGCACTGGCACCAGATCTCGGTCGCTTCCTTACC
>JANMYZ010000178.1:0-4694 GCA_031382605.1 Planctomycetota bacterium
CCGCTGGTGTGGGCGTTGGTGCTCGGCCCTCTGGGCGTTGCTGGCGACCTGGCCGAAAGCGCGATGAAGCGCGATGCGGCGGTCAAGGACAGCAGCAACGTCGTGCCTGGGTTCGGCGGCTTCCTCGACATTCTGGATGCGTTGATCATTGCAGCACCTGTGGCGTACCTGCTGGCGTTGGTGCTGTGAACTCTTGGCAGGGCTGCGTTCGAAATCTCCCACAATCTCCTGCTTGCCCTTGGCTGCGATGGCACTGAATGCGCGCCCATGTCTGACGCGACCAAAGTTCCTGAAGCCACCTTCCTCAACTTCCTCAGCGGCCTGAGTGCGCAGGCACTGATGCAGTTCGGTGACATACCCAGCCCAATCACCGGCACGCGTGAGGTCAATGAGGCCTACGCGCGCTACACGGTTCAATTACTCGAAGTGCTGGAAGCCAAAACCAAAGGCAACCGTACGCCGCAAGAAAACGAATATTTGATGACCATGCTCAATAATTTTCATGCGAAGTTGGCGAAGTTGGGTTGAGCTGAATGCCTTTAGCGCAAGCGGTCGTAGCACTCGCGTGGCGTAACGATGAAGATGCCCGCATGTTCTTTCAGCACGAGCAAATCCTTATCCCCAGTAACTAACAGACTGGCGCGTCCGGCAATCGCTGTCCCAAGAACGGGTAAATCGTCTGGGTCACGACAAGCAGTGGCGACAACGAGCGTTGGCTTCACGACTTCTGCACGTTCGCGAAGAAAGGCGATGATTTCGTCGGCGCGCGCGGCAGGTACTTTGAACTTTGTCGTCAGGTAGCGTCGAGTCTCAGCCAACCAATGCTGAGAGATAATCAGGTGGTGAGATTCCAAGCAAACGGCGACAAGCGCTTCACAGAGGCCGCGCGTACCAAATCCCGCCAGCAAGACATTCGCGTCGAGGACCAACCTCACCGTTTAATTCTCACGAAAGCGCCTTGAACACGTCCTCGTCGGTCAAGAAGCCCTGTGCTTCTGCGAATGGCAGGGTCTTCCCGCGCAGCGCCTGAAAACGCTCCACGGCCAAGTACCGTTTCAGAGATTCACGTACGATGTCCCCGGATGTTTGACCACGCTGCTTGCTGAAGTGCTCAAGCTCGCGTTTTAATGCATCGGGTACACGAATGGTAAGGGTGCTCATGTAAGACAACGTAACACAGTCGCGTTCACCAGACAAGTCATGAATTCGGCTTCTTTCAGCATCTGAGCATCCAATCTTCATGGCCTGGATCAGCAACACGCTGAGGACCATTTCCGTCAAATGCTTTTTCGACAGCGATTTTCGATACGAACGCCCCGAAATATAAGGGCGGCGATGATCATGTGCTGACCAAAATCAGCGATTCCACGGCATTTTCGCGATCATCATGCCCATCATGCAAGTGTCGGTGATGCCGGCGACGGTGAGTCCGGCGCCGACGAAACCGGAGAGGCCAAACCAGTTTTGATGAACGGTGAAACCCAGGATGACGCCGATCAATACCAGCAGGCCAGCGGCGATGCGTACTTGGCGCTCAAGCGACATGGCCTTTTTACCGCGCACGACGGGCAATCCAGCGCCAGCCCAAGCTTCGGTGCCGCCGTCCACCACGACACAGGGACAACCGGCGGCGGTCAATTTTTCAGCCGCCATTTTTGCTCGTCCACCTGATTTGCACAGCAAGTGAATGACTGTTCCTGCGGGCACGCTGGCCGCGACCGCCGCAGGATCAAATTGATCAAGCGGAACCAACGTGGCTCCGTCGGCGTGCAGCGCACGGAACTCTGCCGGAGTGCGCACATCCAGCAGATGGACCGTACCAGCGGCGCGACGTTGTTGGGTTTCGAGTGGAGTGCAGTTGGTGTGGCACAAGGTGAGAACTTTCGCTGAGACAGTTCGGTACTTGCGTGTAGAAATTCAAACTTTCACCGTAAAGCAAGTCCTGGGAGCGCCGACGTCCCCGTCGGCACGGGGCAATCGAGTCGGTAATGGTGAAAAAAAAGACTAAAGATTGCCCCTGGCCGGCAGGCTGCCGGCGGTCCCAGGCCTAGAGATTGCCCCTAGCCGGCAGGCTGCCGGCGGTCCCAGGCCTTGTCCCTGGTAGCTGGCGGTCTCTGGCGCGGCTTCAGGGGTTGTCTCTCCAACTTCGCCTGGATGCTCTGCCGCCCCCTTGGTCCGGAGTTCGCATGCGTTTGTCGTGGATATTAATGCTGTTGGCCCTCGTTCTGACTGGCGTTCGTGCTGGGGAAGCTGGTGCAGAGGCTGGTGCAAAGAGTGCGCCTGCCATCGTTCCGGTACCTCATGCCAGTTCTGCGCCGACTTCGTCAGCAGCCCAGGCATCGGTTGAGGCGGCCGTTTCTGCGGCTGAAATAGCTCCGATCTACAGCGAATACCGTTTGGTGAATGGGTTGATTCAGGTCGATGTCAGCGATCGCCGTGGTGCGATTTTGAATGTCAGTTTATTGAAGACCCACCCGATCCATCTGCGTGCGTGGCAAACCAAAGTCATCGAAGCCAAGGGACAGGTCACGCTTGATCCGGCCAAACCATTGCCGGTGTTGAGTCACTTCAATCGTGACAGCCGCTTTCATAACTGGATTCGTGAAGAGTCCTTGGAGGGCGAGCAGAGTCCGTGGAAGCGGATTTCTGGCGATGATCACCATTTGGTTTTACAGCACAACGTCCCGACCAAGGGTCTGCGTTATACCCTGACCTATGAATTGTTTGATGGTTCGCTGGCGGTTCACTCAGCATTGACGATCGAAAATATCGGCGCCGAAACCACAAAACTGCATCCATTTCTGTACCCACTCAACGGCGTTCACCAAGACGATCTGAGTCAGGATCTGGCGTACCTCGCTTTGGCGCACCACAACGGTGGCATCAAAGGCAAGATGGTCTCACTCTATTTGCCCGCCGTTCCAGCGCCGGGAACGCCACGCGTCAACACCATCATTCCTGGTGATCAGCTCGATTATATTTGTTTAAAGAGTCGTTTTTTTGCCGCCCTCTGGCAGCCAGTGTCATTTGAAGTTGGCGATGCCAAGGCGATCACTGATAAAGCGGTTGCCAGCCAGCCAGCACCCAACAAGGGCGACGGCGGACCAGGTGGAGCCACCGTGAGTGGGCCAAACGGAACGGTGACTGCCGCCGTCGGTCCATTGTCACCGATGAAAATCGAATGCGTTGGCTTTCTTGACCGCAACGGCGCGCAACAAGCCTACGTTCAAGTCGCTCTTTTGAGTTCCAACGGCGGCGAATTAGTGCTCAAGCCCAGCCAGAAATTCGACGCTAAGTGGAACATCACGGTCGCCAGCATGACCGAAGGAGACCTTGCGCTGCTCGGCGAAACTGCCGCGAAGGTTGAGTTCACCGACGGCTATTATCGCTTCTTTAAATCACTCGCTTGGTTGCTGACCATCAGTCTCGATTTCTTGGTGATGATCGTGCAAAACTATGGTGTGGCCGTGGTCGCATTGACGTTCTTGATTAAGGCTCTGCTCCATCGCTTCACTTTCAAACAGCAAGAGAGCATGATGAAGATGCAGAAACTTGCGCCTGACCTGAAGCTGCTGCAAGAACAGTATAAAAACGACAAAGCTAAAATGGCGCAAAAGCAGATGGAGCTGTGGAAGAAACATGGCGTCAATCCACTCGGCGGATGTTTGCCGGTGTTGATCCAAATCCCGATATTTACGGCACTGTACTTAACCTTTTGTCACAGCGCAGACATGCGCGGCGCGGGCTTTTTGTGGGTCAACGATCTGACCTTACCTGACCAAGTTATCGGCTGGATGATCGGCGGCTGGATGATCTCCATCAATCCCCTGCCGCTGATCTACATCGGCGTCAGCATCTGGATGAGCTTGATGCAGAAAATGCCAACCGGCGGCGATCCGCAGCAAGAACAGACCATGAAAATTATGCGCTGGCTGCCCGTCGTCTTCGGCGTGATTTTCTACAACATGCCTTCCGGCCTGGTGCTGTACTTCACCATCAACGCCGTGCTGTCGACCATCGAAATCAAAATGGTCCGCAAGAAACTCGGATTGCCTTAATGTCCGATGTCATCGTATGTCCGATGTCCGATGTCGATTGAATTGATGTGACATCGGACATCGGACATCGGACATGAGACATGGAAAAGACATCGGACAGCGGACGTCGGACATGGAGAACATCGTCGCCTGTGCGACCGCTACTGGCGGTCAGCACGCGCTGATTCGCCTCAGTGGGCCACGGGCATTTGCGATTGCAGCGGCGGTGGGCTTGCCGTTGGCTGCGCCGTGGACGGTGGCGCACGGTAACTGGCAACTGGCGGGTGGACGTTGTCCGTGTCAGGTGCTGTGCGCTGCCGGGCCTCGCAGTTTTACCGGTTTTGATTTGGTGGAGATCACTTTGCCGGGCAGTGCGGATGTGGTCGCTCTCGCTGTGACGACGTTACTGACTGCGGGCGCTGAAGCAGCAATGCCTGGGGCTTTTACGCGCCAGGCTTTGGCCAATGGTCGGCTGACCTTGGACCGTGCGGAGGCGATTTTGGCGGTTGCCCAGGCCAGCGATGCGACGGCGGCTCGTCATGCGATTGATCGTTTGCGTGGAGCTGTCAGTGATGATGTGTTAGCCGTTCGCACGCGGCTGATTGACGCCCGCGCTGCGGTTGAGGCGGGTTTGGATTTCGTCGAGGAAGCCGATGT
>JANMYZ010000247.1:0-6962 GCA_031382605.1 Planctomycetota bacterium
CGGCCGCTCTCCGTTCCAAGCTTGCTGGCCATGATGGTCCGTTGATCACGGCGGTACACCGCGCCTTGGCGAAACATGCCGCCCAAGGACTGAAGCGCAGCGCCACGATTACGCTGCCGCTGAGTGATTGGTCGGCGATCATTGATCAACTGATTTCCGATACGCTGGCCGATGCCCCAGAAAATCTTCAGCACCCGCGTATGCAATTGGCCTGCCAGTTACATCGCTGTTTAGCCGATAAGGTACAGGCATGAGCGGAATCGTTCTGGTGGTCGATGACGATCCGTTATTTGCACGCGCCACGGCGATGATGTTAACTCGCCATGGCTGGCAGACGCGCTTGGCCGACAACGCAGCAATCGCCCTGCTGACGCTGGATACGGGCACCATCACCGCTGTGATATGCGATTTAGATTTGCCCGGCGACAGTGGGCTGACCGTTATCCGCAGCGCGGCTGCTCATCCTTCACACCCACGAGTGGTGGCGATTTCGGGCATGCTCGACGCCAACTTTTTTCTAACCGTTGCCAAGCGCGCTGGTGCGCACGCGGCGCTGGCCAAGCCGTTCAGCGAAGCTGATTTGCTGGGGGCGCTCACGCGTTAGTCGGCGATGAAGCGGCGTGGATCTGCGCCGGCTTGGCGCTGCGCGATCCGCCAACGCTTCTGCCGCTCTGAAGATCTCCACTGGCAACGAAACCCGCGCCTCGGTGCTGCTCGTTACCCATAAAGTCGATGAGTGAATAAAGCCCCCGACGGGGGCGACGTAAGGCCAGCCCGGCGCTTCAGCGCCGGGAAACCAGGCGATTTACGAATAAAGCCCCCGACGGGGGCGACGCAGGATCACGTCCTTTTTCAAAGGCCCGCTTCATCTGGATAGGGAATTGGGCGGCGAAATGAGGGGCGACGAGTTTTTGGTGGGAGGACATTTCAGGTCTGGCGTCTGGCGAAGCGTCGCCCCCTTTGGGGGCTTTTGATGAATTTTTCCGTTGGTTCCCGGCGCTGAAGCGCCGGGCTGGCCTTACGTCGCCCCCGTTGGGGGCTTTTGCAAACGGCGATCAGTGCGACCGCCAAGAAGAACTCAGGCCACAGACCTCTTCGTTACCCACAACTCCCAACGTTATGGGTAACGAACAGGGCGTTACCCTGGGCTATCTTCGGCCGCCCCGTTGGGGCTCTCGCGATGAATCTGCTTTGGGTCGTTGAGCACATGAGGGACCTAAAGAAACGGCGTTGAGCCTCTGGGTCAGGTGGATTGCTAACGTGAAGGCCCATGGTTCCGCCGAAAGACTCCCACACACCGCTCGTCATGCGGTGTGACCTCTGCGCTGCACTGATTGCAGGCATGCCATCATAGGACTAACTTTCCCGACCATGATAACGTCAGCAACTTTATCGAAGCCGTTGGTTGAGTCATGTGCTGAGTCTGTCGAATTGCCGTTATCGGTGCAGCATGCGGCACGTTGGCATGGTACGTTGGCGGTGTCGGGGTGGTCAGCTTTTACTGCGGGTGTCGGCCTCAGCTTGGCTGCTGGTGCGACGTCTATTTTAGGTCAGTCATCGTTGGCATCAGCGTTGGCGTTGCCTGGTGCGGGTGCGTTGGTGGCGGCTGCGGCGTTGTTGCCAGCAGCGCTTTTGACCAGTGCCCGTCAACGCATGGCCGAGGCCGCTGATGCGGCATTGGTTGCTCGTCAACAACGCCAAGCCGCCGCCGCTGCGCGAATTGATGATGCTTCAGCAGCACAAGCGCTGTTTGCAGGCGGTGCTGATGTGGACGTATTGGTTCAGGCAGAAAGCGCTCGCGTGCTGCGTTTATCAGGCTGGCCGCAGGCGGCGGTGGCGCTGCCGTTGGCGAGCGTTGCCGGAGTGGTCGCATGGTTAAGTTGGCCCACGACGGCAGCGGTCCCTGGCGGATTTGGCCTTGGTTTTGCGCTGTTATTGGCGGCTTTTCCCGTGTTGGTATTGGAACGTCGTTTAAGTTTGATCGGCACCAGCGGTGCGGCAGCGGACTTGCCAGAAGCCGCCGGGCTCTCGCGGATTCTGCGATTATTCATGTGGACGCTGGTGGTGGTCGGCGCGGCGGAGATCGCCCGTTCTCTTGGCGCGAACGTCGCCATCTGGGCGCTGTGGGCGCAGACCATCGTGGTGATCGCGGTTGCGGCAGAGCTGGCTTTGCGGGTCGCCGCCGCGCCGTTTTTACCAGCGGCCAGCATCAACGAAGCACGCGGCTTGGCCGATAGCGCTCTGGCGGGTTTGGCGTTGCCACGTCTTGGTGCAGGCAAGGGTGGTGCGACGGAATTGAAAGAACGTTTCGGTATTGATTTGTCACAAAGTTGGGCGCTTCGCTTTGTCCGTCGCGTCAGCATTCCGTTGCTCGCGGCGCTGCTGGTGATCGGCTGGTTACTCAGCGGCGTCACCACGTTATCGTTACAAGAACGTGGCGTGTACGAACGTTTAGGTGCGCCGGTAGCGGTGCTGAAAAGCGGATTGCATGTGCACCTACCGTATCCATTTGGCATCGTGCGTCGGGTTGGATTTGGCCAAGTGTATGAATTAGCAATTGGTGTGAATAAGGGCGCCGTCGCTGCGGCAGCGAACAACGGTAGCGCTATTATCGATGATGTAAAAAGCGCAGACCGGGCAGAGGCGTTGCCGCTCAAGCGACTTGCTGCTGACACTCTCGATACCAGTAGTTTTGATCGCATCTGGCGACGTGAACACGCGGCCGATGCCGTGTATATCGTACCGAGCGATGGCGGTGACGCGGCCTCGCGGGCGGCGCATGTGCTCAACAGCGATGTACGAGTTTTCTATCGCATTGGGCTTGATGACCAGGCGGCTCGCGCAGCGCTCTATGGTGTGGTTTCGCCGGAAGAAACCGTGCTGTTGGCTGCGCGTCGGCAGTTAGCACGGGTTTTCGCGACCCGTTCATTGATGCAGGCGATTGGTGAAGATCGTGAACAGCTTGGTGCCGGAGTACGGCGCGCGCTTCAGCAAGAACTTACCGCTAGCGGCAGCGGCCTGGAAGTGCTGGCGGTCACGATCGACAGCATTCATCCACCGAAAGAAGCGGCTGCCGCTTATCATGGCGTCCAAGAAGCCGCGATCATTGCTGATCGCGGTGTTTCGGAAGCGCGTGGCAATGCGGTCACGGTCATGAGTGAAAAAATAATTGAGGCCAGTGATGCGCGGAACAAGGCGGCCTGGTCAGCGGCGAACCTGATCGCCAAAGCGAAGGTCGAAACCACGCTTTTCAATGCTGATGCGCAGTCGTGGCGCAGTGCATCGAAGGTGCTGGCGTTGGAACGTTGGCTGAAAGTTATGGGCAACGGGATGTCCAACGCACAGCTTGATATCATCGATCATCGCCTGCGTTTACTTGATGGACCAGTGCTAGACATGCGGAGCTTCACCGCTCCAAGGGGATCCGAACCATGAACGACGCGCCGCATTCTCACGATCATTCTCACGATCATGTTCACGACCACGGCCATGACGCCAAAGACCAGAGCCATGCCCACGCCATCAATCGGCAAGGTGGCAGTCGCACGCTTCGCCTGTCGTTGGCTGTATTGTTGCTCATCGTGGCGGCATTTGCGGCGACCTTAGTGGTGGTGCCGCATGGCAGCGCCTTGGTGGTGACGCGCTTTGGTGATCCTATTCGGGTCGAAATGAAACCTGGCCTGACGTGGCGAATTCCCGCGCCGGTTGAGCGCACCATTTCCGTTGATTTACGCCTGCATACCACCGCCACCGGTTTGCACGATGTCGGCACCAAGGATGGTTTGCGTATTCAGTTGGCGGCTTTTGTCGCTTGGCGAGTCCCCGCTGATCAGCAGGTAATTCTTGCACATCTGCGCGCCGTGCGCGGTGACGCGGATGAAGCCGCAGGTCAACTGCGTTCCTTCCTTGGCTCTGCCTTGGAAACCGAAGCCAGTCGATTTGCGCTGGATGAGCTGGTCAATACCGATGCAAAACGCGTTCGCCTCGATGCGCTGGAACAAGCTTTGGCCAAACGCTTGGCCGAGCAGGTGCGCGACACCTATGGCATTGAACTGATGCAGGTCGGTATCGAACGCCTGGGCATGCCAGAGAGCACCATCACCGCGACCATTGAGCGCATGATTGCCGAACGGCAGACCGCCGCCGTGCAGCGCAAAGCGGCGGGCGCACAATTGGCGGCAAAGATCAATCAAGAAGCTTTCCGTGATTCGCGCATCGCCATTGCTAAGGCGCAAGAAGAAGTGTCGACCATTGAAGCTCAATCGCGAACCGAAGTGGCGGCCATTTATTCGAAGACCTACGCTGCTGATCCGGAACTGTATTCGTTCCTGCGTGGCTTAGACACCCTTGAAAAAATCGTCACCAGTGGCACCCGCTTGATCTTGCGCACCGACGCGGCGCCGTTTCGCGCCTTGGTTGAAGGACCAGCGCTGCCGAGCACGACCTCGCCGCCAAGCACGACCTCGCCGCCGATGCTCAAGAACGACAAACCATGAGCGACGCCAGCCCATCCATGCGCAAAGATCCTGCGGGTCGTCGCGCGGTCGAGCAATCCGTCGGTCTCGCTTTTCGTTTTCTTTTTATCGCGGTAGCGGTGTTGGCGGTGGCGTGGTTAGCCTCGGGCTTTGTCAGCGTTGAAGCGGGCAGTCGTGCCGTGGTGATGCGCTTCGGTGTGGTTGAGCGCATCAAAGAATCGGGCTTGGTGTGGGCGTGGCCGCGACCGCTTGAAGAGGTGGTGATCGTGCCCGGTCCGGAACGACCATTAACCCAAGAGATCAGCGCGCTCGATCGGATTCAGTCGAAAGAACGCGTGCCTGCGATTCGCCAATTGGATCTGCGTGATGGCGGTTACGTCATGAGTGGCGATGGCGGCGTGGCGCATATGAGTGGCGTGGTGACCTACCGCGTCAGCGATGCGGCGACGTATTTGCTGGCGCGTGAACGGCTGCCCTCGGCGCTAGAACGGGTGTTCTGTGCCAGCGCCATTGTTGCGATTGCTGGACGTGCATTGGATGGCGTGTTGGTCGCCCCCAGTGGTGATGGAGTAAGTGCCGGTGGAGCACAGGCGGCGCAGTCAGCGCAGCTGGCACAAATGGCGATAGCCGCCGCCGCCCAACGCGAAGCATTGCGCGGAGATATTCGTGCGCAGATGAACCAGCGTCTCAAAAATCTTAGACTAGGAATTGAAATTACGCGGATCGATTTGACTGGCCGACTTCCCGCGCGCGCCAAACCAGCGTTTGATCAAGTGTTAGCCGCCGGAGCCGAAGCGGCGCAGCAGATTGCCGCTGCCCGCACGGTTGCTGAATCGTCTCGTCAAGAAGGTGAGCGTGAAAGCGTGGGCGCTATCCAAGCCGCCAAGGCCAAGGCCAAAGAAGAAGTCGCTGCCGCGCACGTAATCACCGATCCTATTTCCGCCCTTGCCGCTGAAATATCGCCGGAAAGCCGGGCGTTGTTACTGACGCGTTTGTATCGTGAACGCATGGAAAAAATTCTTCTCCGCGCTGGCTTGGTGACGTTGGTGGATGGGCGTGAACCCATTCGCCTGATGGTCCCAGGCGGACAGGGGAAGAAATGAACATGCACAGAAAGGATCAGCCTGAGGTCGGAAAGCCTGCGACCATATTTAAACCTGCGAACGCGGGTTGGGCGGCGAGTGTTAAAACTCCGGCGCTTCAGTCCAACGTAGGTCATGATCACCACGACGGTTGCTGTGATCATACGCACATCAATTTTGGTGATAACGGCGAACTGCTTTCGAAAACTGAAAAGCGTGCGCTGGGCACGCGTTTGTTACTCGCCCTGGTGTCGGCGGGATTACTGATCATCGCCTTAATAATTCACCTGGCGATTCCTGCTCAACGTGAATTAGCGAGTTTGGTTGCGGGCGTTGCGGCAGTATTGGTGGCAGTACCTGTCTTGCGAGAAGCGTGGGGCAGTCTGCGTCGTCCCACTTTGCATGGCGTCACCGATCAATTAGTTGCAGTGGCCTTGATCGCGGCATGGGTGGTCGGCGATTTAGAGACGGCAGCGTTGGTGCCTTTGGCGATGGTCATCGGTCATGTGTTGGAAGAACGCAGTTTGATCGGTTCGCGCGAGGCGATTGCGGCGCTGGGGCGCTTGGCTGCCACGCATGCACGGCGTCAAAGTGACGACGGCGCCATCAACGAAGTGCCGGTCGAATCACTCGCCGCTGGCATGCGCGTCGAAGTACGCCCAGGCGATCGTTGCCCGGCGGATGGCATCGTGCGTGAAGGCACCTCAAGCCTTGATACCGCGCCAATTACCGGCGAATCGGTGCCGGTCGAAGTCGCGCTCGGCGACAGTGTTTTCGCGGGCACGATCAATCAATACGGCCGCCTGATCGTCGAAGTGACGCGCACCGGATCTGATACCGCGCTGGGCAAAGTCGTATCATTGCTGCACGAAGCAGAGAAATCGAAACCGCCGGTGACGCGGTTGCTCGAACGCTATGCGCAGCCGTATTTGATCGCGGTGTTGTTGTTTGCGTGCGCCACCTGGTTCTTAACCGGTTCAGTCGCAGCGATGATGTCGGTGCTGGTGGCGTCGTGTCCATGCGCGCTGGTGCTGGCCGCGCCAGCCACGGCGATTGCCGCGCTCGCGGTCGCCGGACGTCATGGAATCTTGGTCAAGGGCACGGCTTTTTTAGAAGAGCTCGCAGAGGTCGACGCGCTGATTGTTGATAAAACTGGCACCGTAACTCGTGGCCATTTATCGCTGACCGGCACGCAGCCTAATGATGGCGTAACCATCGACGAACTCACGCGTCTTGCGGGCAGCCTTGGTGCAGCGAGCAGTCATCCAGTGAGCCGCGCCATAGCGACCGCCGTTCCGTTGGCAGAACGCCTGACGCTCAGCGCCATCAATGAAATTGGCGGCAAAGGTTTAACCGGCACGCTACCCGATGGCCGCGTCGCGATGATGGGCCGCGCAAGTTTCCT
>JANMYZ010000282.1:0-7824 GCA_031382605.1 Planctomycetota bacterium
GGCGCTGATGGCAGCGCAAGAACAGGCCATTAGCCACGATCATCCGCAAGTTGAGCCGATTCATTTGGCGGTCGCCTTATTTGCTGATGACAGCGGACTCGCTCGACGATTGGCTGATAAAATTGGGGTCAAGTCTAGCGCCATCGAAACCACCTTACGACGAGCACTCAGCGATATACCAACGCAGCATCCCGCGCCGGCACAAGTCGGCTTTAGTTCTGACTTGATGAAGGTCGTGCAAGCGGGCCAGAAAGAGCAGAAGAATCGCGGCGATTCACACTTGGCCATTGAGCATTTGTTGTTGGCGCTCACCGGCGATCGCAAAGTGGGCGCATTGCTGAATCAAGATGGCATCGGTCGCACGAACCTCACCAAAGCGATCGACGAAGTTCGCAAAGGACGCACCGTGCAGAGCGACCAAGCCGAGAATACCTATGACGCGCTCGCTAAATACGGACGGGATCTGGTCGCTGATGCGCGCAAAGGAAAGCTCGATCCGGTCATTGGCCGCGATGAGGAAATTCGTCGCGTCGTGCGCGTGCTATCGCGCCGCACGAAGAATAATCCGGTGCTGATCGGCGAACCCGGCGTGGGGAAAACGGCTATCGTCGAGGGCCTCGCCAACCGCATCGTCAAAGGTGACGTGCCGGAAGGACTCAAGGATAAGACGGTTATTTCACTCGATCTTGGGGCATTGGTCGCCGGCGCGAAATTTCGCGGTGAGTTCGAAGAGCGCCTCAAAAGTGTGCTCGATGAAGTCAAATCATCGGAAGGGAAAATCATTCTCTTCATCGACGAAATGCACACCTTGATGGGCGCGGGCAAAAGCGATGGCGCGATGGACGCCGCTAACCTGCTCAAACCATTGCTCGCGCGCGGCGAACTCCACTGCATCGGCGCAACTACGCTTGATGAATATCGCAAACACGTTGAAAAAGACGCTGCTTTCGAGCGCCGTTTTCAACCCGTGCTGGTCGGCGAACCCTCGGTCGAAGATGCCATTTCGATCCTACGTGGTTTGCGTGAGCGCTATGAAACCCACCACGGCGTCCGCATTACGGATGCCGCGTTGGTCGCTGCAGCGCAATTATCCGATCGCTACGTCGCCGATCGCTTCTTGCCTGACAAGGCGATTGACCTGATGGACGAAGCCTGCGCCAATGCGCGGGTCGAACTGGATTCGTCGCCTGCGGAAATCGACCAACTCAATCGCCGCGCTTTGCAGCTTGAAGTTGAGGCGACCGCGCTCAAACGCGAAACCGATCCGGCCAGCAAAGATCGTCTGGAAAAAGTCCGCGCCGATCTGGCGCGGGCGAAAGAACAACTCGCGGTGCTCAATGCACGCCACCAAGTCGAAAAAGCGCGCGTCGATGACGGCCGCAAACTGCGTCAGCAATTAGAAGACGGTAAGCTAGCCATCGAACAGGCCGAGCGCGCCTACAACCTGGGTAAAGTTGCTGAACTGCGCTACGGAGTGATCCCCGAGTTGGAAAAAAAGATCGCCGCTATGACCAACGATTCTGGCGAAACGCTGGCCAGCGAAACCGTTGGACCCGAAGCGATTGCCGAAGTCGTCAGCCGTTGGACCGGGATTCCCGCGAACAAACTCACCGAAGGCGATCGTGAACGCTTGCTGAAACTGAACGAACGCCTGCATGCGCGGGTGATTGGCCAAAACGAAGCCGTTGACACTGTCGCCGATGCCGTGCTGCGCTCGCGCGCTGGACTGGCGGATCAAAATCAACCGCTCGGTTCGTTCTTATTTCTGGGACCAACCGGAGTCGGAAAGACCGAACTCGCCAAAGCACTCGCCGCAGAATTGTTCGATGACGAAAAGCATCTGGTGCGCATCGACATGTCGGAATACATGGAAAGCCACAGTGTTTCACGTCTGATCGGCGCTCCTCCGGGCTACGTTGGCTATGACGAAGGTGGTCAGTTAACCGAAGCCGTACGCCGTCGGCCTTATACGGTGGTGTTGTTTGATGAGGTCGAGAAAGCGCACTCCAGCGTTTTCAACGCTTTGCTGCAAGTGCTGGACGAAGGTCATCTGACCGACGGCCAAGGACGCACGGTCAACTTCAAAAATACCGTCGTTATTATGACCAGTAATCTTGGCGCCGATGTGCTGCTCAAAGGCGTCACCGCTGGTGGCGAATTTATGGAAGGCACCAAAGAGCAGGTCATGGCCACCGTGCGCAATCACTTCCGCCCTGAATTTCTCAATCGTCTCAGCGACATCGTGGTCTTCACTCCGCTCACCCGCACGCAGTTACGCGGTATTGTCAGCCTGCAAATCGCTCACATCGCTGCACGACTGAAAGATCGCAAGATCACCTTGGTCCTGACCGACGAGGCGCTGGATCGCATTCTGAAAGAGTCGTACGAACCACAGTACGGTGCACGGCCTTTGAAGCGCTATCTTGAACGGCAGCTCACCAATGCACTCAGCCGCAAACTGATCGCAGGTGAACTGCCGGACCATAGCACCGTGGTACTCAAACCTGATAGCGACGTTGGGTTGGAATTGGAGGTCGAACGCACTGCTGTTGCTGAACCCAAGGCCAAGGGTGGTCGAGGATAATTAGCGTAGCAGCGTTAGGACGTCGTTATGCAAAACTCCGTTGGTCACCACAGCGTTGCCCGAACGAATCGATGGCGTGCCAGCGCAATCGCTGAAGCGGCCGCCGGCTTCGGTTACCACCAAACTGGTAGCGGCAACATCCCACACGGATAATTGCGGTTCGACGACGACTTCGGCGCGACCGCTCGCCACCAGCATGTGACCGTACGCATCGCACAAACCGCGCTGAAGCGCCGTGCTGCGATTCAAAACATCGAATGCCGCTGTCATGCCGTTTTTGTGAAACCACGCGGGCGACTCATAACAAAACAGCGCTTCATCAAGTCGGGCGATGGTCGACACCTGAATACGACTGCCGTTACAATACGCGCCACCACCAAGCACGGCGTCGTAGCGTTCATTGAGCGCAGGAATCACCACCGCAGCAGCAACGACTCGGTCGTTTTCTTCACAAGCAACTAACGTCGCCCACAAGGGCACGCCGCGAACAAAATTACGCGTGCCGTCAATCGGATCGACGATCCATCGGCGACCACTGCCGCCGCCACGTTCGCCAGTTTCTTCGCCTAACCAGGCGTCCTGCGGGAACGCCGACAGAATCACGTTTTGACAAGCGGCCTCGGCTTCGCGGTCGGCCACCGTCACTGGGCTTTCGTCTGATTTCCATTCCACGCGTAAATCTGGTCGACGGAAATGTTGCAGAGCAGCCCGGCCACCGGCCTCGGCAGCGGCCATCGCCACCGCACGCAACTGCAAGAATATCGCTGGGACCGTAGTCATGATCACCTCTGGTGCGCATGCTGGGACCGAACGACCTTCTGCCAAGTTGGTAAGTCCGCGTTTCGTCATAAGCTGTCTAGAAAAGGCGACATTTGACATGGAGGACCGGAGGACCGGAGGCTGAACGGATTCTCAATCATATAATTCACACTGATTCTTTGCTTTTGGCTTCTCCGGTTCTCCGGTCCTCCATGTCATTCTCCAATTTCCAGGCAGATTCTTAAAACCAACCGCGTGCCATCTGCACGCAACGATGAAACCGTGATCGCGATTGCGTCAACGCCATCACACCGCTATTCGTACAGGGAGCATGAGCGGCGAAATCTCCACTACCCCGAAAGAGCTGCCGCAAGGCACCGAGATATTCGGCTACCACATCGAACGTCTGCTTGGACGTGGCGGTATGGGCAACGTGTATCTGGCGAAGCAACTTTCCCTCGACCGACTGGTGGCGCTCAAAGTTCTGCACCCGCAGCGCCTGCGTCATCCGACTGCCGTCGATAGTTTTTTGCGCGAGGCCAAGGCCGCCGGGCAAATGAGTCATGCTAATTTGGTGGCCGTGCATGACGTGCACATCGACGCTGAGCGAAAGCTGTACTGCTATTCGATGGAATACGTCCAAGGCATCACCGCAACGCGACTGCTGCAAAGCCAAGGCGTCCTCAAGCGCTCTCAGGCTTTGCACCTGATTTATCAGGTGGCGAAGGCCATGGGACACGCCCACCGACACGGGATTGTCCATCGCGACATCAAGCCAGACAACATTTTGGTCACCCAAAACGGCAGCGCGAAGCTCCTCGATCTGGGACTGGTGCGTGATCGCATTGAACCATCCAGCGAATCGGGCTCACGCATTCTTTCCGTTGTCGGCACGCCCGAATATTCCGCGCCCGAACAACATCGTATTCCTAAGCAGGCGGTGCCCGCCAGCGATGTGTATAGCCTCGGCGCAACTTTATTTTTCTTCTTGGTCGGACGTCCGCCTTTTAGTGGTGAAACGCTGATTGATTTGATCGTGCGCGTGGCCACTGAGCAAGTTTCATATCCCACGAGCGTGCCCGTCGACTGCCGCAAACTTCTCGATCTGATGTTGGCCAAACGTCCAGCTGACCGACTCTATGATGGCGACGCGGTGGTCGAAGCTTTGAAGGCTCTTTCGGAAGGACGAATTCCCACACTGCATCCTGAGCGTTTCAGCGATGGCGGCACCACTGACGTCGGCGAAGTCGACGAAGAATTCGAAGATGCGGCGACCGAAGGCGACATCGCAACCAATGACGAACGTGTCGCTCCGACAACCAAAGAGTCGCCGCAAACCAGTGCGCGCCGACCACTGATTCGTCGTCGCCGGCGGTAATGATGATGGTCGTCGCGCAGTAAACGCGGACACCGGATTCCACTGAAAAAGCGACCTGCGTTAAGCCGCTATCTTCTCTGCACTATTCACGATCGCGACTGTCGATGGTGATGGTCACTGGCCCATCGTTGGTCAACGACACCTGCATATCGGCGGCAAATACTCCGGTTTGCACCGACTTGCCCAGGTCAGCAGACAACTGCGCAACAAAAGCTTCATACAGCGGAATGGCTTGTTCTGGACGAGCCGCGCGCAGGAACGACGGGCGATTCCCCTGCACCGTACTGGCAAAGAGGGTGAATTGGCTGACCACTAAAACTTCGCCGGCGACCTCAATCACAGAGCGATTCATCTTGCCTTGGTCATCAGCGAAAATGCGTTGGCGGGCAATCTTGCCACTCAACCATCCAACGTCATCTGCGCTATCAACGGCTTCAGCCGCAACCAGCACCAAAAGTCCATGGCCGATGCACGCGTGCTCGATCCCGGCAATCGCCACCGACGCCTGACTTACCCGTTGAATGACGACTCGCATGCAGCGGAACGTGGCGGTTCGGCCCGAAAACAAAAGACCCCCGGCCATAAGCCGAGGGTCTTTTGTTCTGGTGGAGGTAAGGAGATTCGAACTCCTGACCTTCTGCATGCCATGCAGACGCTCTACCAACTGAGCTATACCCCCTCATCTAATCACGACGCGAACATGGCTCACGCAGCGAGGGCGGGAAGTTATGGAGCACCCCCAGGCGGGCAAGGACAAAGTCCCAACGTCGGCGCCATCGTTCGTTCTTATTTATGACTAGCCCGTCAATGCTGACTTGTGTCCGCTATCGGCCGCAGCTATCTTGCCAACGATCAAACTGTTCTGGAGAACACCAATGCAATTCTACCGTCTGCCCGCCAGCACCCTGCTATCCGCATTATTGTTCGGCAGCATCATCAACGCCGCAGATCCGGTTCTCAACTTACCCGAGAAACCGTGGAAGGAAACTTTCGCGATGACTCTGAAGGGCAAAGAACGCACCTTTGTGGTCTACCGTGAAAATAGTTATCTTTTGACCAATCCCGACGACCTGACGGATCCCAATTTTCTTCACGATAAAGACGTAGTGATTGCCGCCAAACTTGGCCGTATCGCTCAAGGTAACGTGACTTTTTATACTATGCCAAAAGTCATTTGTTCTGGCCCAACCGAATTGTGGCGTACCCGCATCGATGGCGACAATCTTTATGTCTTTGGTCATTTCACCATTTTAAACGGCGTCCAGTCTCTCAGCTTGGTCGCCGCTGAAAGCGCACCTTCAGACCAGCAAATCATCGATCAAAAAATGGCGCTCATCGCCACTGACAATATTGAAGCACGCCTTGCCGCCGCCACCTGGGCGCGCGAAACCGCCAACGTACAAGGCAACCGCGAATTCTGGTTGGTGGCCGCCGACAACATTATTTCACAGGTCGTCGACGACGCGGTAGCCAAGGCAGCGGTCAGCAAAGACATCGCTCTCATCCTCCAAGCGATGGGCTGGTGTCAGGATTTGCTGCGCGATATTCCGCGCGCTGCGCGGATCGGTAGCGCCCCATGGACTCGTCAGGTTGGAGAAGCCGGTGCCGCGGAAGTCGCAAAATGCATGCGCCGTTGGGACTTGGAATTTTATGGTGACCAATGGCGCCCGCGCAGTGATGCACTGGGACAAGAATATCAGGATCGCTTTGCTGCCATCGGCTGGCGCGACGCCGAAGGATATTATAAACTTGGACGCTGGGCTGAAGCCAATGCTGAGGTTCTGCCGCGAGCACGCGAATTAAGCTTTCGTGCTTACCAAGCAGGTTTTCGCGCTGATTCAACCCACAATGGTATCCGGCGCGAATTAGGCGAGGATGTAACCAACAGTGCAGGCTCAGATAAAGCACTGGGCGAATTCAAAGATTCACTCACCGGTATTGCCATTCCAATTCCGCCAAGCTGGAATCGTTCTGATCCCATCAACAACAGCGATGCCACCTGGATTGATCCCGCTAGCGACACCGCCTACATTACCGCCAAAATCCTGCGCAATTTACCCAACGTGAATGACTTCAATTCCGTCTGGACAAGCCAACTGACATCGCTGCAAGCCAAGAGCGAATTCATCGGTGTGCCTGAAGAAAAACTTACCTTTCCCAACGGCCAAGCACGCCTACTGCGCTATTCCTACCGCGAAGGCCGTTATTTGCGTGTAGCCGCAATGATCATGGCCATCAACCCGGCTGGTACCGCTGCGCTACGCCTTGACGCCAACGGCGCCGACACCGAAGGAGAAACCGTACTCAAGCAACTCACCGCACAGTTCGCACAAATTTCCATCCCGTCAGCCACTGCCATCCCAAATGCAGCGCCGCCAACAGAACCAAAAAACGAACCGAAGACGGGCCCCCAAAAGCCGACCACCCCAGCTTCCGCCACGACGCCACGGGCACCCGCAACGCCCCCCGTTCCTGCACCAAAGCGGACGCCTACCCCTCAAGATGAAGACGGCAATTAAGTAAGTCACGAAGCCATCTGAAGGCTGACGAGCAGATTACGAAAATACCAGCTGTACGAACGAGTAAAATAATCCCGACGACACCAATATGGCGCACCCGCCCCGATTCGAACGGGGGACCACCTGCTTAGAAGGCAGGTGCTCTATCCAGCTGAGCTACGGGTGCTCGTCTTATTGCTGTGAATGAGCATGATCCCCAGCGACGAACTGCAAGGTCACGGCGAGCCTGGGATAAGCGAGCTTCGGTTTTTTCACGTCATTGCCCAATGGATCGCATGAGCCTAAAAACCGCGATGGATAGGACACAGAGCACCAGAGAACCAGAGCGGAGAAAGAGTTAGACTCTTTTTTAACGATCACCCAAAAAGTGATCCGCAGTTTCGATATAACATTCTGTTTCTTCCTCTGGTGCTCTGGTTCTCTGTGACACTAAGGTACGAAATCTCCGGACAGCAGAAAAATTTCGTGCCTTAGTGTCACGGGGGTGTGGGGGCGAAAGCCCCCGCAGCAACAAGCGAACAGCCCGGTCGAGACGATGAGAACCTTTGGTTCCGGCTCGGCCGGGCTGTGTTCTATTACTGCGT
>JANMYZ010000286.1:0-9189 GCA_031382605.1 Planctomycetota bacterium
GGGCGCATCCAGCTGATGGAGACCCAAACGTTCGCGCCAGTGTATGAATAAAAGGCGCTCAAGTTGCGCACGTTGATTCGCATCAAGACCTGGGCCGCGTGCGCCATCGATGAGTTCACGTAATTGTTCCGCTAAACTTGAAGCCGCCACCAAAGCAACCACAGGAGCACGACGTTTACGGCGCCAAAAAAACGGCAAGACGGCCAACCAGGCAAGGCCAAGAACCAGCATCAGTTTCTGGTAACCGCCAAATGAAAATGCGTCAGTTCGTTTTGTCGCGATCAAATCACCTGGAAATCCAGGCGGTAACACTGAACTCACGGTAATCGAAATGGGCTCTACACCACTCAAAGTATGGCCGTCCACATCGACCAAAAAGCGAGTGAGATCATACGAGCCCGGTACTGCGCCCAGCCAGCGCAAGTCATAACGCGTACCATCTGCTACCAACTCACGATTGGCAATGCGCACGACCAGGGGCGCGCGATCGTCAAATGGCACCGGTTGCAGATGAGGATTCGCCAACACCGCACTGATCGCCCCTTCACGACCAACGCTCGGATTGGAGTCGACCCCAACCACGGCGGCGGTGAGTGCCGCATGACCGATCACGGCTAGAATCACCAAGTGGAGCAGCAGCCTGATCATCGCGCGTGACTCCGCCGATCACGTTCGGCGAGGAAGCGCCGCATCACGGGAATGAACGGCCGATCGATCGGCAATACCAAGTGATCGATGCCAGCTTGCGCCAAAGCACGACTTGGCGGATTATTCGCATGCCAACCACCGCCACCGCCGGAAGTAAAATCGGCGCCCGTTTCGGCCTCTGCCAAGCGCATAATACCAGCCCCACGCAAAGAAAATTCTGCCGGATCCTGTGGCTGAATCACCACACAATCGTGGACCACTGCTAAACGTTTAATTGCCGTCATCGCATCAGGGTCATGTAGATCGCTGATGACCAAGACCAAACACCGACTGGTCAACAACGAACGCAACTCCACCACTCGACGCGCCAGCGTGGTCCGCTCACCTTTGAGGGCTTTTTCTCGTCGCAGCTGATGCAACCACACGAAAACTTGACCGCGAGAACTCGACAACGGCATGCGCAGCGGCATTTCGCCACAGCTCAACACACCAACCGGACTGGCGCGCTTGAGTGCGGCTAAGGCCAAGCCACCGGCCAATAATACGGCTAATTCATATTTGCCTGGTGAAACCGATGCCGTACGCATGGACGAAGAAGTATCGACCAGCAACTGCACCGGCAGACGTTGCAGCGCTTCGTATTCTTTCACATACGTTTTTCCGGTGCGAGCGGTCACCCGCCAATCAATGGCGCGCACGGGATCGCCATCCGCAAAAAGCCGCGACTGTGCATAGTCGACTCCCTGGCCGAGAAATCCGGAGAGATCCTGCCCAGGACTCAAACTGTCTGCGAGCCGCCGCACCGCGAGTTCAAACTCACGCCCCGTAAGCGTTTGACCAACCACCTTATTATCCAACCTTGACGAGTAATTGCTGCAAAATGTCTGCGGCCTTTCGCCCATCGGCCACCGCTTCGTAAGTTAATCGCAGTCGGTGCAACATCACGTCTTCAGCCAAGGCAAATAAATCGTCCGGCACAGTGTGATCACGGCCATGAATAAAGGCACGTGCGCGGGCTGCCTGCGTCAGCGCAATACCAGCACGAGGACTGGCGCCGAATTCAAAATCAGCACAACTACGCGTTCGGCGCACCAATTCCACCGTGTGAGAAAGAAATACTTCACTGACGTGCACCGCCAACACCGCACGCATCGCCGACGTCAAATCTTGCACGCCTGAAGGACTACCACCATCAAGAACATCGAATGCGTTCTTTGGCACAGCACCACCGTTCTGATCACTGAGACCAAAACCTAAATGACGCTTCAGCACTTCGCATTCCTGCTCCGCCGTAGGATAACCTAAGCGATGACACAACATAAAACGATCGAGTTGAGCTTCAGGCAGTTCAAAGGTACCAGCGTGTTCAACCGGGTTTTGCGTGGCAATTACTAAAAAAGGCGCAGGCAAGCGGAATGACGTACTGCCAATAGTCACTTTGCGCTCTTGCATGGCCTCCAACAGTGCACTCTGTACTTTGGGCGCCGCACGATTGATTTCATCAGCCAGTAACAAATTCGTAAATACCGGTCCTTGTCGTACACGAAAAGCGCCACTTGCCTGATCAAGAATTTCCGAACCGACAATGTCAGCAGGCAACAGATCGATAGTAAATTGCACACGTGAAAATTGTAGCGCCACTGCTTTTGCTAGGCTATTCACCATCAAGGTTTTAGCCAACCCAGGCATGCCCTGCAAAAGCAAGTGACCGCCGGTAAAAAGAGCAATGAGCATGCGCTCAACTACGACATCCTGTCCCACGACAGCGCGACCTACTGCCGCGCGGACCTCTGCCACCAACCTACGGCCTGCATCTACATCGGCACTGACTGCCGCCGAAACAGCAGCAAGAACAACAGCAGGAACAACAGCAGGAACAACAGCAGGAACAACAGCAACAGCGGCTGACTTTGTCATAGATTTTCCTTACCCACTACTTAGAAGATAACGACATCTCTACAATCAATTTATCATGAACAAATAAATTAAATATTGTCTGCGTGTAACTCACCATTACGTCACTTTATAAGTCGCCATGAAGTCGCTATCTCGGTTGACGACTGGGAAAAAGACTGTCGATTCTTCAAGTGTCACCGTTGCTTCTACCACACTTAGGCTCTACAGCACCCATCACCAACGATCGAGTTAGTGTGCACTCGCAGCCTATGATTGAGGCGATCGGACGCCCAAAGACGTTGGCTGCGAACCAATCTTACAGATTATCATTTCTGAGCAAAAAATCATGGTGTCATGTTGATCTTGGAGCGTGGTTAATGTGCTTTTGATGGTTTCGCTCTTTAATCGCTCCCCCCAGTTGCCGTCGTCGATTGTCCGCCTATTTTTCCCGTGCTCTTTATCACAACTCGAATTAACGGGAAAGACACAGCATGAAAAACACGGCTCTTCGCTTCGCCGCTGGCCTGATGGCGTTCTCGCTCTTGCCGCTGCGCGCCGCTGATGGTGGTGAAGTAAAGCCCGTCATTCCGCGCTTTAGCGTTCACTATATGAATACGTCGATTGATCCGCGGGTGGACTTTGCTGGATATGCCTGGGGAAATTGGACCAAGAACAATCCTATCCCCGGAGATAAATCACGCTGGAGTTCTTTCGACGAGTTGGATCAATTCAATCAAGCTGCTCTCAAAGGCATTCTGGAAGCGGCTGCCGCGCGCACCCAGGCGCCTGGTTCGATTGAACAAAAGGTTGGCGATTTCTTTACCTCAGCGATGGACACCACAGCGATCGACGCTGCTGGCATCAAGCCCATCTCAGCCGATTTGGCCCAAATTGCGGCGATTGCTTCGCTCGACGATCTCGCTGGTGTTCTTGCGCAATTGCATAACCAAGGCGTTGGTGGTCTTTTCGGCGTCGGCATTGGAGCCGATGACAAAAAAAGCGAGATCAATGCGTTACATGCCCATCAAGGCGGATTGAGCTTACCGAGCCGCGATTATTATTTTTCCGATTCGTTCGCCAAAACGCGCAGCGGTTTTATCGATCACGTCACGAAAATGTTGGTGCTCGCTGGTGATAGCGCAGAAGTTGCTACGGCCGGAGCAAAGACGATTTTCGAAACGGAAAAGGCACTCGCCAATAACAGCCGTACGCCGGTTGAGCTGCGTGATTCGCTGGCCAACTATAATAAGATGCCAACCAGCGAGCTGGCCGCAAAGATGCCCGCATTCCCTTTCCTTGCTTACCTGACGCAGCGTGGCATCGGCGGGCCAGCGGCTCAAGAAATCATCGTCGGCCAGCCGCCGTTTTTTATTGCGCTGCAAGAACAATTCGCCACTCGGCCCATAAGCGATTGGAAAATCTACCTCCGTTACAAATTGCTCCGCAGTGCCTCCTATTGTCTGTCAGCTTCGTTTGAGCAGGAATCGTTTCGCTTCTATGCCACGGAACTGAAAGGAACCCCGGCGATGGAACCGCGCTGGAAACGCGCTGCGCAAATCGTCAACGGTGAAATCGGCGAAGCTCTGGGACAACTGTATGTTGCGCAGTTCTATCCATTGGCGGCGAAAACGCGGATGACCGAGATGATCGCCAACATTTCAATGGTCATGCGTGACCGCCTGCAAAAAATTGACTGGATGACCGAACCAACCCGGCAAAAAGCGTTGGCCAAATTTGCGCGCTTCTATGCCAAAATTGGCCACCCTGATAAATGGAAAGATTACTCCACGGTAACGGTTCATCGCGACACTCTGTTCGGTAATGTTCGCTCGGCCACGCTGTTTGAAGAAAAACGCGACCTCGCCAAACTTGGCCAACCCGTAGACCACAGCGAATGGCACATGACTCCGTCGACGGTCAACGCCTACTTCGATCCCACCGCTAATAATATCAACTTTCCGGCTGGCATCCTGCAGCCACCGTTCTTTGACTTCACCCTGGATGACGCCGTCAATTACGGCGGCATTGGTGCCGTCATCGGTCACGAAATCACCCATGGCTTTGATGATCAAGGACGTCACCACGACGCCGATGGCAATTTAGTTGAATGGTGGACGGAAAAAGATGCCGAAGAATTTGAGCGTCGAGCGCAAAAAGTGGTCGCCCAGTTCAATCAATACGAAGCTCTGCCCGGTGTACACGTGAATGGTGAACTGACATTGGGCGAAAACATAGCCGACCTTGGTGGAATCACGCTGGCCTACGAAGCACTGCAACGCACGTTGGTCGGCAAAGAACGCAAACTCATCGATGGCTTCACTCCTGAGCAACGCTTCTTTATTTCTTGGGCGCAGATTTGGCGCACCAATATGCGCAAAGAAGCATTACAAAATCAGGTCGCTACGAATCCGCATTCTCCTGGGAATTTTCGCGCTTTCGGTCCGCTGTTAAATTTCCAACCATTTTATGACGCCTTCGGTATCAAAGAAGGCGACGCCATGTGGCGTAAGCCGGAGGATCGCGCGAAGATCTGGTGAACCGAGAGTAACTTCCTTGGGCGATCTATCCCAACGGATTGACAAAGCTCTCAAGACATCACTTCACCCTGAATGCAGGAATAGAACACAGAGCACCAGAGCACCAGAGAAAGGCACAAGAAGTTACGTCGAATCGTCGGCTCATCTTTTAGGTGATGAGTTCAACCGTGCCTGACTCTTTCTCGACTCTGGTTCTCTGATCCTCTGTGTTCTATCCATCACGGTTATTCGGTTCACATGGGCTGCCCTGGCTCAGTCGCTGATGAGCGATTGATCATCGCCTGAGCGGTCATGCGCATGCGCTGCAAAAACGCAGCGCGGTGCTCACTCGGCATGGCGCTGTGGTCGATGGCTTCGGTCATGCATTGCATCCACACGTCGGCGGCGGTTTGATCGATCGCAAAAGGCAAATGGCGTGCGCGCAAACGCGGGTGGCCACGCCATGGGCTGTACAGCGCCGGGCCGCCCCAGAATTCACTTTGGAAGGCGAACTGCTTTTGCTCGGTTTCGCTCAATTCTGGCGGGAAAAGCGCGGCGATGGCACTACGGCTGATGCGGGCGTAAAAGTCCTTCAGCAACGGCCTGAATACCGCGTCTCCGCCAAAGGCTGCCCAATAACTGATCTCGTCGTTCATGACGCACGACGATAGAGGCGACAATGATCTTCCCAAGGAGATCCCCCACCGCCGCTATCCACCGCAAATGGTGTCTGGAACACCAACGGCCTGCCGCTTACGGCTATGTCATCTGCACTGTTTCGTTCCCCTCGCCTACCCACTATGTTCCCGCTCCGCTTACCCTCTTGGCCATGATCGCATGGCCACACCTACGACTCTTCAACCAAGGATTCTATTCATGGAAAACCCCGTTCCTCGCGTCGGCATTACCCTGTCGGTTATTACTGGTATCGCGCTTTCCACCGCCGGCTGTCTTGGACGCGGCGATGCGAACGTCGCCGAAAGCCCAAGCGTCCAAGCGTGGAACGCGGCCGGTCATACCGCCAGCCTATTTACCCTGACGAATCGCAACGGCATGACGGCCAAAATTAGTGATTATGGCGCCACCGTTATTTCGCTCACGGCGCCAGATCGCAAAGGCAAGTTCGCCGATGTCGTGCTTGGTTACAACACCTTGGAAGAATATCTGAAGCCTGACCACTCGCCGTATTTTGGAACCATCGCTGGCCGCTTTGCCAACCGCATCGCCAACGGCAAGTTTACGCTGGTCGGTAAAGACTACACGCTTGCCACCAACAATACTCCGGCTGGCAAGCCGTGTTCGTTACATGGTGGCTTAAAGGGCTTTGATAAAGTCATGTGGAGCGCCACGCCGATCCAGAGTCCTCCTGGCGGCCAAGGTGTGCGCATGACCTATGTCAGCGCTGATGGAGAAGAAGGCTACCCAGGCACGTTGACGCTGTCGGTGACGTACCTGCTGGCGCCAGATAACGCGCTGCACATCGCCTTTGAAGCGACCACCAGTGCCACCACGGTACTGAACCCAACCAACCATTCATACTTCAACCTCGCCGGTGAAGGCAGTGGCGATATTCTTGGCCACGTGGTGATGCTCAACGCCAGCAAGATGACTCCGGTGACCGATGGTTTAATTCCAACTGGCGAACTGAAATCAGTAACCGATACGCCATTCGATTTCACCACACCTCACACCATCGGCGAACGCGTCGGTGCTGATGATGAACAACTGAAGTTCGGCGCTGGTTACGATCACAATTTTGTCATCGATCGTACCACCAACGAACTGGTCTTGGCTGCGCGAGTGGAAGAACCAACCTCTGGTCGCGTGATGGAAGTGCTGACCACCGAACCTGGCATTCAACTCTACATCGGCAATTTCTTGCCCAAAGCCGACGCGCCAGAAGCTGAGCAAAAAGTCGGTAAATCAGGCAAGAAATACCACTATCGCGGCGGCTTCTGCTTAGAAACCCAGCACTTCCCAGATTCGCCAAACCAACCGACCTTCCCAACCACGGTGTTGAAACCGGGCGACACCTTTACTTCGCAAACCATTTACCGCTTCAGTACGAAATAAAATCGAGAAATAAAATCGAGGTCGCGTCTGTGTTGAAGTAAAAGTCCGCGCGAGTTTAACTCGCGCGGACTTTTCGTGAATGAACTGAAAAACAGGGAGAGAACACCGAGTAACGGCGTTTTATTCCTAACGACTTTTCGCTTCACACTTCCACCACAAAAGCACCCAGTCAGATCGCCAACCATACATGACAGGCCCACGGCACTGCTGCGGACCAAAGAATTCAACATGCCAGACGACAGCCAAATCCGCGAGAAGTTAGCCAAGATCAAGGCGTTGTTCGCCGGTGCGACAACAGCTGGCGAACGGCAGGCAGCGCAAGCGGCGTTGGAGCGAGTCCAGCAACGCATCAACGCCGAGCCGCCGCACCCCTTTTCCGACATGCCGATCGAATACCGCTTTTCGCTGACCAATCGCTGGTCGCTGCGCCTTTTTTTGGCCTTGTGCCGCATGAAAGGTTACCGGCCTTATCGCCATCCACGCATGCGCCACACATCGGTGTGCGTGCTCATCGGCCAGCGCGCCGTCGATACGGATTTGTGGCCGGAATATTTAGCAATGAACGCGGTGCTAACCGAGTATCTTGGCGAATTGGCCGACCACATCATTGCCGACTGCATCAACGCCGACCACTCCGACGCCGAAGTGGTGATGGGGCTTCCCGCACCAGGACCCGGCGGCGAAATGTCGGGGTGATCGGTGCTCCCCTTTTCTCAAACGTAAGCGGTCTACACTCCGAGCATGCACAGCTACGCTACCCCCTACGAATCGGGCAACCGAAACACCACCACCACTCTGGATGCATGCCTGGCATTTTATCAGCGCTTAGCGGCAGAATTTCCGCAATTTTTGCGCTTCGATCAGATTGGCGAAGCCGATGATGGCTTGCCACTTTACGCTGGCGTGGTAAGCGCTGACGGAAATTTTGATCCGGTGGCGATACGTCAGCAGCGGCGCTTGGTTTTCTTCAGCAACAACGGCATCCATCCTGGCGAACCAGAAGGCATTGACGTGTGCATGGCGGTGGTCAGAGATTTTTGCGTCGACCAGCAGGCGCGTAGTCGCCTTGGCAGCACGGTCTTCTTGTTCATTCCCGTTTACAATGTTTCTGGCTGCAAAAACCGCAATAATACCTCGCGAGTTAATCAAGTTGGGCCTGAGAGCTTTGGCTTTCGCGGCAATTCTCGCAACCTTGACCTCAATCGCGATTTCATGAAATGCGACAGCCTTGAAGCTCAAGCCTTCACCGCTTTGTTCATGCGCTGGTCGCCGGATGTGTTGGTCGACACCCACGCTGCCAACGGTGCTGATTACGCTTTTGCGATGACCCTTATTCATACGCAACCAGAGATGCTGGGCGGCGCGCTGGGGGCGTATCTTATCGACGAACTGGTGCCGAGCATTTACGCGCGGATGAAAACCATTGGTTTTCCACTGATTCCGTATGTCCATCTGGTCGACCAAATCCCTGAACACGGCATTAAACACACGCTGGAAACTGCACGCTTTTCTGGCGGATATGCGGCGTTGCACCACACCATCGGATTCTTAACCGAATCCCATATGCTGAAACCTTTCGCCGAGCGTTATGATGCAACTCAGGCGTCGATACTCACCATTCTTGATTTGGCCGGTGAACAACGAGAGCGCATTCACGCCCTCCGTGCTCAAGCGCAGGCTCAAGCTCGCGCGGCCCGTGAACGCGACCTCCACTGGGTCATCGATTATCAACGCCCCAGCTACTTGGAGTTTCTCGGCTACGAAGCGCAATTCACCCCCAGCGTGTTGGGAAATTATCAGCGCCTTTCCTATGACCGCAGTCGTCCCTGGGTGCGGCCAATCCCGTTCTATGGACGCTGCCTTGCCGATGTGAAAGTCACCTCACCGCGAGCCTATATCTTGCCTCGGCAATGGCGCGCCGTGGCTGATCGTCTGCAATGCAGCGTCCATAGAACGGGATTGGCCGCACCCAGGGACGACTGCGGTCATAGGAAAGGCGCTGATAATTTCCCAACACGCTGGGGGTGAATTGCGCTTCGTAGCCGAGAAACTCCAA
>JANMYZ010000290.1:0-4926 GCA_031382605.1 Planctomycetota bacterium
GCGAGGGCAAGCGCTAAGGCGTGATTTCCGACTAATCGCTGAGGAAATGGTTCCCGCGCCCAAAAAACTAAACAGCGGGCAATGAAAGTGGCCGTGGCGCTGGGTCGATCACTGCGCATTGGAGTTGAACCTAGAAAACGCTGTTGAAAACAATTTTACCGCCAAGACGCCAAGAGCGCAAAGGACTTATAGCAAAGATAAGATTCACCCAATTGATGAAGACCAAGAGCGCACACATTTTCATTCAAATCCTTGCTTTTCCTATGTGCCCCAACGGGGTATAGCTTCTTTGCGTCTTAGCGGTGGAAATTTGAATTCCTACTGCGGTTTTTTAGGTTCGGCACAGCACGAAAATCACCGATACAGACTAGCAACCTGAGCGCCGTAGCCGTTGTACGGCAAAGTCGGAATCAGATCGCCACTGCCGAGAACCGTTTCGCTCGCCTGAGTCCAGCGAGAATGCGGCACCGTCGGGTCGACGTTGCCGAGGAAATCGTATTCGTCAGCTGCCATATCATGCCAAAACGTTTTTGGCTGGTGATCGGTCAGCGTCATCCGCACCACGCTTTTTGGCCCTTTAAAACCGTACTTCCATGGCAGGACGACGCGTAGCGGCGCGCCATTCTGCGGGCTCAAGCGTTTGCCATACAGTCCAGTCGCAACGAACGCGAGTTCATTCATCGCCTCGGCGATCGTGAGACCTTCGTAGTAAGGCCACGTAAAATAGGCGTTCTTCTGCCCAGGCATGCGGGCCGGATCATGGACGCTGGAAAATGCTACGTGAGTCGCGTTGCTTTTCACCCCCACGTGTTTGAGCAAGGCGGCGAGCGGAACGCCACCCCACGGCACCGTCATCGACCATGCTTCGACGCAACGAAAACGATAGATGCGCTCCTCCAAGCCGAGGGCCTCGACTTGTTCCAAGCCGATGGTGCCAGGGCGCTCCACCAAGCCGTCGATAACCAAGCCGTAAGGATCAATGCGCCAGCTACGCGCTAACGTTCTGACATCGTCTTTATTGGGGCTGAACTCAGTGAAATTATTGTAGCTGAGCACCAATGATTCATCCGTTAGGGCTCGTCCGGCGTCGCGAAAAGCGGGATGGGGAGTCAGCGCATACGCTGGCGGCAAGATCACAGGCCTCGACATGACCGGCGTTTGCGAACGCGACCGCACAGCCCATGAAACCGCACCGGCGCTGACCAATCCGACCCCCATCGCGACCAAGAGCTTGCGCCGCTTCAGCCACACGTCTGGCGACGTCACGGCGGAATCAGGCAATTCCCATGGCTGACGTGGTCGACGGGCATTCATGACGGCTCCTCAAGAACGCTTCTCACGCGTTCATGAATTTTTGCGCTCATTTTTGCGCTCAATGGTGACAATCGACACGTCATCGGTCGGCGGCGCTTGAGCGCGCCAATCAGCCAAGGCCTTGACGACACTTTCTTGTGCGCTGACGGCTGACTCGCCAGCAACACGGGCCATGATCGCCGCCAGACGCTCATTACCGATGATCTCCTGACTCGGGCTCATGGTTTCAACCACGCCGTCACTGAAAAAATGAATGCGGTCGCCTGGCTCCAAGACCAAGCGTGCTTCGGCGAACTGCGCGGTGTCGCCTGGGAAAAAACCAATCGGATTACTCGACAACTCATGAATGGTGACGCGACCATCACGATGGGTGACGATCGGCCCAGGATGGCCCGCGACGGCGATCTTCACCGAGTGGCTGGGAATGTGGTAGTGGCCATAAATGATGGTGAAATACTGCATCGCCGTGTCGCTCATCGGAAACAACTGATTGAGTTCCTCGATGACCTCCAACGGCGATGACAATCGATATCCAGGACGTTCGGCGATCGCACGTTTGGGCAATGATCCCGCCGCGATCAGCGGTGAAAGAAAACGGCTGACCTGAACCGCCAACAATGCCGACGACACCCCATGACCGCTGACGTCGAGCACATAAAATCCCAGATGCTGTTCATCCAAGCGATACAGATTCAGCGTGTCGCCACCCAGCTGATCACAGGGGCGATACAGCCAGGCGAAATCAAGGCCCTCAATCTGCGGCATATTTACCGGCAAAAGCGCTTCCTGCACTTTGACCGCGGCCTGCAAATCCTGACGCATACGATCATTGACCGCTGATAACTCATGATTGCGTTGGGCTAATTCCATATGCAGCGAAACAATGCGCTTGGCGACATTCAGTCGCGCTTCCAAATCATCTCGGCCGATGGGTTTAATCAGCAAATCATCTGCGCCTGCTGTCATTCCGGCAGACACGTCTTCACGGTCACTGCGTGAAGTCAGCATGATAAAATACGTGTAGCTGTAGCCCGGTAACGAACGAATCCGGGTCAGCAATTCGATGCCGTCTAATCCGGGCATATTCCAATCGCTAATGACCACCCGGCAATGATGCGTGCGGTAAAGATCCCAGGCCATTAACCCATCACTGGCGCTAATCGGGCGGTGACCGAGCTTCTCGACCAGAGCGATAAGCAGACGAAGCGACAACGCATCATCGTCGACCACCAGAATATCCATGGAACCTCGCTCAAAGGTATTCGGACCACCGCTTGCCATGCATCTGCGCGATCGACGGTCCGCTACTGACCGCGTGGGTGTAGCGAGCTTTCTCGTGAGGGTAAAGGGTCTGAACGGCAAAATGGAAATATGGTTACACGACTGCCGCGCAGCGACCTCGGCCTCCGGCACTTTGCGGGACCATTCCCCAGGCCCCGATTGACAGCGTCTGGTCGAGGGCAGCATGCCGGCCGATCAGCGGATTGCCGCTGTTTGCCCTCTTTCCTCGCTTTCAACCACCATCCAGCACGGAGTTCATCATGTCCCTCGTTCAGAAAAAAGCCCCCAATTTCAAGGCTCAAGCGGTCCTCGCCGACGGCACCTTCAAGGAAATCCAACTCAGCGATTACAAGGGCAAGTGGGTCGCCCTGTTCTTCTATCCCCTCGACTTCACTTTTGTCTGCCCAACCGAGATCATCGCCTTCAGCGATCGCATCAAAGATTTCCATGCCATTGGCGCCGAAGTCCTTGGCGTGTCGGTCGACAGCCAGTTCACCCACTTGGCGTGGCGCAATACCCCGCGCAAAGACGGCGGTTTGGGCGACCTCGGCTACCCGCTGGTGGCTGACCTCAACAAGTCGATCGCCCGCGACTACGGCGTGTTGATCGAAGACGCTGGCATTGCGCTACGCGGTCTGTTTTTGATCAATCCCGAAGGCGTGGTCAGCGCCGCGATTGTTCACGACTTGCCAGTCGGCCGTAACGTCGATGAAGCTCTGCGCGTTATCAAGGCTTTCCAGTACGTCGCCAAGCACGGCGAAGTCTGCCCAGCCAACTGGACCGAAGGCAAGGCTACCATGCAGGCTGATCCAAAAGGCGCGAAGACTTACTTCACGTCCGCCAACAAGTAAGCGCGCCCCAGCGCATGTGTTCACCATTCGCCACTGCGCGCATGGCTTCGCTCAACACCCCCAGTGAATTCCACTGGGGGTGTTTTTTTAGGCGAAGGCCGCTGTCAGAAACAACCCTGGCACGCACGGCGAATGACGCGCATCTGTGTATCACAGAGACGCCCTGCTGGGCACACCACTCAGCTGCCCTTGACCTCCCGCCTTCCATCGTGAGCCACGTCATATCGAATGGACCAACGACACGGTCTAGTGTCGTTCCCTTCAAGGAGTTGCTATGCTCAAGTCAGTGAATCCCGACTCTTCAATACAAGACTTATCGAAGTCCCTTGGACAGCTGGGTGAAAGTACCACCGCAGCAGAATTGGTGCGCACCAAAGGTCAGAGTAAAAAACTCAAAGTTATTACTGAAAAACAACTGATGGAGTGGGTCAACACCGTCATCTCTCGGCACATGATCGGAAAAGTTGACAGCATTAGCGACCAAGAAAAAGAGGAAATGCTGAAGAAGGTCCAGGACGAACTGGCCAAGCGCATCAAGCGTGAGCAAGAAACCCAAGCTGAACGCGATCGCATGAAGGCCGACCTCGACAAGGCCATGGCCAAAGTCGCCGACGTTCAAGCCAATGCCGCCAACCGCGAGCAAACCGACGAGGCCATCGGAAGTCTCAAGAAAGCGCTCGAAGAACGCGAGTTAATGATTCAGGAATTGCAGCAGGATAAGTACGAAATCGAAGATCAACTGGCTGAGAACCGCGCGCTTGCCAGCACCACCATTTCCGAAAAGGAAGCATTGGAGAATCGCCATAAACAGGCGATGAAAAATTATATATTGCGCGCCAATGCCATGGTTGAAGGCGTGCTCGGTCTTGATCATCAACTTTACGGTGGACGCCACGTGGATGAAAATCCGGTGCCCGATGAAGCTGCCGACGAAGAGCAATTTTATCACGACTACGATATCGGTGCGATGATCATCGACACCTTGCAAACCGATTTGCAACGTCTGCGCTCAATCGCCCAAAGCGCGAAACAGCAAGATGAAAAGAACGCCAACGATCCGCGCATGAATCTGCTGGAAGGCGATCTGAAATTACTGGAGCAACTCAAAGAAGGTAAACTCTCGGCCGTCGACGTTGCCGAACCCGTTGAAGGCTTAGTCGAAGCGATGGACGGCGCCCGCACCGAAGCGCAGCAATTAGAGCACACCGGCAAATCTGCGCTGGGCACCGCCGCTGGCCGCGAAGATGCGTTGTCATCCATTCCCGACACCAGCAGCAGCGAAGCCGCCAAGGTCATCGCTGGCACCACCAATGTCGCCCGCGAAATGGCTGCAGTCATGGCGCGCGGTCGTCAACGCATGATCGCCCTGAAAGAAATGGCCGATCAAGCGGATGAAGCACGCAACACCGCTGAAGAAGAACTCGAAGGCGTGCGCAGATCCTACCATGAAGTCCTGACCGCCATCGCTGAGCGCGCCAAG
>JANMYZ010000321.1:0-2968 GCA_031382605.1 Planctomycetota bacterium
GGCCCTACCCCGCGCGAAAAATTGCACGCGGTTGGCGGACGCTTAATGCATCTGTGCTATCTTTTTTACGCGCTGTCGACTTTTTTTTTTCGGCTTGGGCGCGTGCCTTTGGGCGCGCGCACACCAGCGAAAAATCAGCGCTCTTCGATTAAAATTTCTGGCGTCAGTTCGTAGGCGACGCGGAGCGCTCCTGCGGACTGCGCTCCGCCACGTGTCAGATCCAATAATTTACCGAGCAAGTGCCGTCGACGGGAATGGACTAAATAGGCGCACACGGCTGCGGCTAATTCAGCATCTGGTTTTGTTGCCGTAAGCAGAGTCGTTATTCCTGCGGTGCCCGCACGCTGGCGAATGCTGTGCATTTTGAGCGGACTCGGGCTGGCTATACCGCCGCGTATTTTACTTTTTGCCACTTCGCTCAAACCAACGGTAAGCCACGCTGGCCAGCCGTTTTTGGGTGGTGACTGCAACTCAAGCGCCAAACGAGTCAGCTCAGCGCACAGCTGTTCGTTACGCGTGGTGCCCGCGGTAAGTTCACCCAGTCGCACCATCGGTAATGCCGGGCGCACCAGCCGTTGGCTACCAGAAAGCGGATCTTTGGCCGCAAGGTCGCCGATGACCACCACCACCGGACCTGCCCAGCGTGGCCACGACAATGCGGAAAGCATGTCGCTGATGGTGCCCATCACCTTGGTGGAATCGGCGGAGCTGAATTTCCCTTCTTCTTGGCCATTTTCGTTGAGCAACTGAATGGCCTGCTGAGTTGCGGGTAAACCCAAACGCATTTGTTCGCGCGCAGCCCATCCCGCTAAAATCATTGGTAGGCCGCTGGTACGATTGATTGGTCCAGGTGTGCGAATCACCAGCGACCAAGCTTCGTCCGTCAATCCGGCATCAAGCGCTGCGGTGACGCGCGCATCTAGATCCATGTTCCCATTCGTCAGCATCAGCTGAGCCCGTTGCTTGGCTGGCAGTCCAGCCATCGGTAGCACCAGCGGCAGCAAACCACCGCGCCACGTGACGGTGTGACGTTCCACCACCACCGGGGTTGGTTGCAGAATAAGAAAAAGTGAAGCGGGATCCATGTTGGTATCGCCGAAGTTGGGAAGGGGCTGGAGTTGCCCACCGTGGTGACCATGCTGCGCATGTTCTTGAATGGCTGCGTGGCGCTTGGTGCCAAAAGCACCGTTTGAGTGTTGGTCATCAGCCAAATCGATCAGTCGTACCCCAGGGGTTTACCAATCATGTTCCGGCGTCGGACTGACCAAGTTTATTCTACGCTTCAGCAGGTGCAAAGGCGCATCACCGAACAAAACGGTGGGCAGTCTGACTTGGGTGAGGTGTCGCCAGCGAATCAACCAATGCCATCAGTGACGGTGCAGCCGTTGTCGCAAGCGCTTCCCAGCGGCGCGATGCCGACTTCTCCCGCGCAAGTGCCCCAACCATTTGCTGGCATTCCCGCCAATCGCATGGCGTCAGCGGGAAATCGTTACGTACTTCAAGTCAGTGGCGAATTGGCCACGACGTTGGTGGTGATGTGGCTGATCACGATGGCGCTGATGTTTTTCCTCGGACAGCATCTACGTTCGAACAGCGGCGCTGGTTTTGCTGCTGGAACCACGGGAAATCGCGACGTTCAGGCGCCCTCGTCGCTCAAGCGACAAGGTGATTGGGTCTACATTCTCGATAGCAATTCCACGATGAACGCGCAGAGCATGCATGCATTTGAACAACGCGCTCGTGAGCTGAATGATTTCGTGTTAAAGAATCCCACCTCAGGCTGGAAAGCGTATTTTGGCGTACGTAAACCCGACAACGGCGGAGTCGAGTTAGTCTTTGGTGAAGTGGATCGTGCGGTTTTTGGCATCGATAAATCAGAGTTCGAAGCTTTCGCCAAAATGCTCTCTCAGCCAACAGCCCAAAAGGGTGGCGGCTACGCCAGTGCACGGTGGGTGAAGGTCGCTCAGTGAGCGGAGTCGTCCAGCCAGTCGCCCAACGAGTTGCCGCGCTCTTTCCCGATCTTTCGTTTCATCGTCATGCATTGGTATGGCAGGCGGTTGAACCGCGATTACCTCCAGGTGAACTCGCCCACGATCGTTTTCATATCGAACGCGTGTATCGCTGGTCATTGCGCTTGGCTCTAGAGGCTGGCGCCGACGCTGATTTAGCCGGCGCGACGGCGCTGGTTCACGACCTTGCGTTTGTACCCAAAGATAGCCCCGATCGCGCCCAAGGTGGTGAGCGTTCTGCTGCCTTAGCGGGTGAGGTTCTGATCGCTGCGGGTTATTCGCAGAGCGATGCCAATGCCATCGCCGAGGCCGTGCGAACCTCATCGTGGTCGCGTGGATTGGCGCCGACCAATGCGCTGGGTGTGGTCCTGCAAGATGCCGATCGCCTCGATGCCATCGGCGCGCTCGGCTTACTGCGCACGGTGGCTTGCGCGCAGTACATGTCCCGCCCCGAACGGCCTGGGAGTTTTTATCATGGCACCGATCCCTTCGCCGTCAGCGAACGCGCTCTTGATGACAAAGCGCAAGCCATCGACCACTGCTACGCGAAACTCCTGAAACTGGCAGATGGATTGCGCTTACCGACCGCCCGCGCAGAGGGCGCCGTTCGCCACGCGGCCTTACTCACATTCCTCAACGATTTACGCCGCGAGCTGGCTTCCACTGACTGATCCTACGAAACGCAGTAGAGAACCATTTTACCGCAAAGTCGCCAAGAGCGCAAAGGCGAATGATCACCTAGATCTTGAATCTCATCCTTGATTTCCTTAGCGTCTTTGCGTCTTTGCGGTGGAAGTTTGAATTCCTGATGCATTTTAGATTGAGACGTTGGCGCGCACGTCTTGCCCTGGGCGGTTCGGTACCAATATCCGCCCGACCTATGCAGACTGAACCAGCATTCCGCGCTTACGACCCCGCCACCATCGAACCAACGTGGCAGGCTCATTGGGAAGCCACCA
>JANMYZ010000355.1:0-13045 GCA_031382605.1 Planctomycetota bacterium
CGCGGCAATGTTCAACAACCGCCACCTGACCAAGACCCCGCGTTCTGAGTGAAATAACGTCATGGCCACCAACGAAGGCCGCAGGGTGAATGCCCTGCGGCCTTCGTTCGTTTTACGATTGAATTTGTCAGGTGTCAGTCGCATTGGAGCAATCTTACCTGTGGCTGCCAAGCCTTCGTCTGCGCGCGAGCTCTGACGGCCAAAAATTGATCAGCCCTTCCCTCTTGTCTCCTTAACTTGGGCACCATGATCCCGCCCTCCTTTACGGGACGGCCTTAGGGTCGCCCTGTCCGTTTCCTAGCCCTGTTTGGAGTCATCATGGCCATCAACCTCGTCAAGACGCGCAATTTCGGTATCGTTGCCCACATCGATTCGGGCAAGACCACCGTTTCTGAACGCATCCTCTATTACACCGGTAAAAAGCATAAAATCGGTGAAGTACACGATGGCGCGGCGTCGACCGACTGGATGAAGGAAGAGCAAGAACGCGGCATCACCATCACCGCAGCTGCGGTGTTCGCGCAGTGGCGTGGTTTTGATATCAATTTGATCGACACCCCTGGACACGTGGACTTCACCGCTGAAGTCGAACGTTCGTGCCGCGTGCTCGACGGCGCCGTGGTGGTGTTCTGCGCCGTGGCCGGGGTGCAGGCGCAGTCCGAGACCGTGTGGCGTCAGGCCAACAAGTACTCGGTTGCTCGCTTGGTGTTCGTCAACAAAATGGACCGCTTGGGCGCCAACTTTGATCGCGTCGTCGGTCAGGTGAAAGAGCGTTTGGCTGGTAACCCAGTTCCCATTCAGATGCCAATCGGTGCGGGCGACGATTTCCGCGCGATCATCGATTTGGTGTCGATGAAATACATCACCTTCGAAGGTGAAAAAGGCGAAGATCAAAAAGAAAACGACATTCCGGCTGAGTTCTTGGCGGAAGCGCAGAAGCGCCGTCACACCATGATCGATGCCGTCGCCAGCCATTGCGGCGATGAAGAAATCGAAACCTCGTACCTCGACACCGGCTCGCTGAACAACGAACAGATCATGAAGGGTCTGGGCGCTGGCGCGATGTCGTTCAAGCTGCAGCCGATGTTGTGCGGCGCCGCGCTGCGAAACAAAGGCGTCCAGATGCTGCTCGACGCCGTGGTCGACATCTTGCCTAATCCAAGAGACGGTCACTCGATCAAACAGTTCGAGATGAGCGACGTGCTCAAAACCGCGCCGATTCCAACGATTTGCGATCCGAAAGCGCCACTGCGCGCCATGGTGTTCAAAATCATGAGCATGCCTAACCTGGGCGACGTGTCGTTCGTGCGTGTGTATCAGGGCACCATCCGTGAAGGTGATGCCATGGTTGCCGCCGGTACCAATCGTACCGAACGCGCAGCACGCATGGTCAAGTTGGTTGGTTTGAGCTCGACCAAAGTTGACGAAGCCGCTGCTGGCGACATCTGCGCGTTGGTTGGTCTGAAGAACACCCAAACCGGCGACACGCTGGTGCACACTAGCGATCAGCATCCGATGGTGCTCGAAGGCATCAGCTTCGCCAAGCCCGTTATCACCATGGCCATCGAGCCGAAGTCGAACGCCGACAAAGAAAAACTCGCCTACGCTTTGCAGCGTTTGGAGCGCGAAGATCCAACCTTCAAAAAGTGGACCGATCCCGAGACCTCACAGTTGATCATCGCTGGCATGGGCGAGCTGCACTTGGAAGTGTTGTCGCACCGCATTCGCGATGAATACAAAGTGGACGCTGTCGTTGGCAAACCACGCGTGTCGTATCGTCAGACCATCACCCGCGAACTCGAAGTGCGCGGCAAACACGTCAAACAGTCGGGTGGTCGCGGCCAATACGGCGATTGCGTGGTCAAGATTCGTCCGCTGACCGATTTAGAAAAAGCAGCCGGCAACGAATTCATCTTTGAGAACGCCACGCGCGGCGGTTCGGTGCCGAAGGAATACGTCGGACCTATCGAAGAAGGTGTCCGTAACGAATTGGCGCGCGGCTATGAACTGCCGTTCCCGGTGATCAACGTGCACGTATCGTTGATCGATGGTTCGTACCACGACGTTGACTCGTCGGAACACGCCTTCGTTGCCGCTGGCCAGTTGGCCATGCGCTTGGCTTACCCGCACCTTGGCGTGCAAGTGCTTGAGCCGTGGATGAAGGTTGAAGTCGAAACCCCTGATCAGTTCACTGGTTCGGTCATGGGTTCGCTGCAATCGAAGCGTGCGATGATCACCGAGTCGCTTGATCGCGGCCCGAACAAGATCGTCCGCGCCGAAGTTCCACTAGCGGAAATGTTTGGTTACACCACCGACCTGCGCTCGATGTCGCAAGGTCGCGCCGGTTACTCGATGGAACCTGCCGAATACAAGGCCGTGCCAAACAGCATGATCGAGAAGCTCAAGAAGGCCGAAGGCACCGTGAAAGCCGACAAGGGCTGATTTTTACGGCTGGTTTTCACCAGTTTTCACTGAAGTGAGTAAACGAAAAACCCCGCGTTGGCTTGGCCAACGCGGGGTTTTTCATGGGCACCGCCGTGCGGTAGGTTAATTACCGACGACAGGTTTGAAAAACTCAGATTCCAGAGCGATGAACTCTGGCCATTGAACGCGCTGGAGCCATTGCTCGACGGCAGCGGGGGAATCGCCCAGGGTGATCAGCTGTGCGCGTGCGGCGGTGACATCGTTGTGCAGCTGGCTGACTTCGTCACGAAGACTCGCATTCGCTACCGAACTGTCGCTGCTGGCGTCGCCGCTTATGGCCTGTGCCTGCTTGATCCGATTGGTCAGGCTGGTGATGGCGACGGTGATACGAGCCTGCGCCTTCACCTGAAGATCAAGTGTCGCCGATGCCGTAATGGGATCTGCGGGGAGCGTTCCTGCGCTATTCAGCCAGGAATAAGCGCAAAAAACAAAAATTCCCACGCCAAGCAGAATGAGCCAAGGCTTCATCGTGATGGCCGACGCGAAGGCGAGTGAGAAATCATCGTTAGCGCTTGTTGCTGACGTTATTGATCAGCGAATCAACTTGCTTTTCGGCCGCGACCCAGTCGGTGAACTCGCGTCCGTGGCTGAAGCCATGCTTTTCTGCGATGAAATAGGCCGCTTCGGCAATCATTTTCATCCGTTCTGCTGGCGTTAGCGGAGCGTTCTTCGCACTTACCGTGACCGGCTTGGGCGGCATGGCGGCTGGAACGGTGGTTGGGACGGCGGTTGGTTTTACCGAACTCGCGGACTTTTTAACGGGTGATGACATGGTGATCCTCCAAGTGACGGGACTTTAGAAGCCAATGCCCAGTCGCAAGAATTGCCTAGCGCAGAGCACATTGAGGGTCGCAAACTATGGCCACCGCACGGATCAGGCGAGGTATTGCGAATCATTTGCGACGTCATCGCGGCACCGTACCCAGCAGTTTTGCCCTGGATGCAACAATGATTCTTGTCTTGTCCGTTCGCTTGGCCATAAACCGCCCCGCTTATCCCATTCACGAACAATCGACAGATAGTTGGAGGTCTTCGTGCGACGAGTTTTATTAGTCGATGACGACGAGTCGGTCCGCACCGCACTGACGCTCTTGCTCCAGCGCGAAGGCTGGGAGGTGACCACCTGTTCCAGCGTTGATGAAGCCGAACGCGACTTCCCGCTGACTCCTTGCGACGTGGTGTTGTCTGATTTGGTGATGCAGGATGGCAAAGGTGGTATGGAACTGTTGGCGTCGCTACGCACGCATGATCCGCGTCTCGCATTTGTGGTGATGTCGGGCTATCTGACGGATGACCGATTTAAAGAAATTTTGCAAGCTGGTGCCAGTGATTGCCTAGCAAAGCCGTTGGAAACTGATGATTTAGTGCGTGCGTTATCTCGTGCGATTGTTCTGCGTTCGAGTGTTGAACATTGCCGCGGAGTGGTTGGCGAACACGCGATGGTCTTGACCGTACCGGCAGAATTAAAACAACGATCGGCGGTCATGGCCCAGGTCGATGTCGCCGCTCAAGCTGGCGGTTTTGATCTCCGTCGTAACCGTATCCTGATGGCGTTAGATGAGGCTTACACCAACGCGGTCATTCATGGCGCCCAAGGCAATCGTCAGCTGACCATCGAAATTCGCGCCTCGTTTAGCCAACATGGCGGCGTGGTTACCGTCAGTGATCCCGGTCCTGGCTTCGATCCTGTTCTGGTGGGGATGATGAATGACGAAGCCCATCGTCGGCGAGGCCTATATCTTTTACGTGCCGCTTGTGACGACACCCGCTGGCTTGGTCGCGGAAATGTTTGTCAGATGTTGTTCCGCCAACCCATGGCGGATGAACTAGCCAATAAGCGTGAAACCACGGTCACTCATTTGCTGCCGAAGATCCGTCGACGGGGCGTTTCGAGCAGTAAACTGGTCGCGGTAAAACACAGCGTAGGTTAGTACGCATCAGGTTTATCAGCACGGTTGTTAGCCCATGGCGTTGCGCACTCGTCGCAGCGTAACGATGGTTTGCTCGGTCATCGTCAGCGCTGTTTCCAGAGCTTCGACGGCCTCAGTCTGATCGATCACGGTACCAGATGCGGCGCGTAAATTGTGCAATGCGGTTTCCAGAACGAGGCGTGCGTCGCCCAAATCTTCACGTTGTTTGAGCGTGAATGTGCGTGGCTTTTTTGGCTCAGTCGCTGGCTGACTCGCTGGCTGAGCTTTTTTCGCCGGAGCTTTTTTGGGTGGCGCAATGGCCTTGGCCGTTTTCGTCTTCTTCACTGGTGCTCTCGCGCTGGTGGTGGTCTTTGAGAAACCCTACGGTCAGCGGCTCGTCTCAGCAACTGACCGTGGTTGGACTCCATAAAAATTACGGCAAGGGCTTGAGTTTAATGTTTTTGAATTCGACCATTTTGCCGTGGTCTTGCAGCATCAGATAGCCTTTGCGAGGAAGAGTGCCGTAAGGTTTGTTAAATTTTCCCTGAGGCTTCTGCCATTTTTCTTCGCTGACATCAATGGCGAAAGTTTGCACGCCATTCATGGTGGTGGAAATTTTCGGGCCAGCACAGGTAATCTCAAAGTGGTTCCATTCACCGGGCTTCATGCGTACGCCATCCGGGGGAGCGACGAGATCGTAGAGTGAGCCAGCAATGTGAGTGGGGCGACCCATCTCGCCGGTCTCGTTGAGGTCGAGAATTTGGATTTCGGCGCCGGTGTTTACCCAGTCTTGAAGCGATGATAGGCGGATAAATACGCCACTATTTCCTTTATCAGCTATCTTCCAATCCAGACTGAGAATAAAGTTCTCAAACTGTTCAGCGTCGTAAAGCGCGTCTCCGCCGCGATCTTCGCGCGTCAAGCTGCCATCAATCGCTTTCCAATTCGTTAGCTCTTTTTTACCACGCGTGACCCAGCCGGTGGTCGCGCTGCCATCAAATAGTAATTTCCAACCAGCAGCTTTCTCGCTGTCGGTGAGCTGGTTGTCGGCGGTGAAACTGGTAGTGGCGAGGCAAAGGCTCAGGAATCCAACAGACAAAAAGCGCATGGGGAGATTCTCCGTGAGGTTTTTTTCAGGCAAAAATAGAGGGGGCAAAGATGGATGGCGTAAGAGCGGGAACCTGCCGAGGAGCGTCTCGGTGATGTGGGAAGGACGTTCAGCAGGTGAGCGAGACTGGACTTTACATCCGCATAATACCGAGGCGATGAGCGGGCGTTGTGTCGTCAAAATTCAAGGCCTTTTTGCCAAGGCCTTGGCGCCAAAGATCAACGAGTGGCCGTCCTTGCGTCGGCGATCGTTCCTCCACCATGCGCCGTCCGCTCGCGGAAACCCCCGCAGCGCAGGAGTTCATTCCATGAAGGTCGCCATCGTCGGCGCTACTGGCGCAGTGGGCGTCGAGTTCCTCCAAGTGCTCGAACGTCGTCAATTTCCCGTCACCGAATTGGTGCTGCTGGCGTCTAAACGCAGCGCGGGCACGACCATGGAATTTAAGGGCAAGACCTACACCGTGAGCGAGCTGACGAAGGATTCGTTCAGCGGTTGCCAGCTGGCATTGTTTAGCGCAGGAGCCTCGATTTCGCGGGCTTTTCGCGATGCGTGTGTCAATTCTGGTTGCCTTATGGTCGACAATTCCAGCGCCTTCCGCATGGAAGACGGCGTGCCGTTGGTGGTGCCAGAAATCAATCCGCATGAAGCGCGCAAAGCGCTTCAGAAGAACGGCGGCAAAGGCGTGATCGCCAATCCGAATTGCACGACGATCATCGCGCTGATGGCACTGGCTCCACTGCATCGTGAAGCTGGCATCAAGCGTTTGGTCGCGGCAACGTATCAAGCGGCTTCCGGTGCGGGACATGCGGCGATGGAAGAGCTCAAGGATTCCACTCGCGCGTGGTTGGATGGCAAAAGCTTTGAGCCCAAAGTGCTGCCGCATCCGTATGCGTTCAATCTTTTCCCACATAATTCAGCGATGACCGACAACGGTTATTGTGAGGAAGAAGTCAAGCTGCTCAAAGAAAGTCGCAAGATTCTCGCTGACGACACCCTGCGCATCACGGGCACGTGTGTGCGGGTTCCCGTTCTGCGTACGCACGCCGAGGCGCTGAACGTCGAGTTCAAAAAATCGCTCACCGTTGAACGTGCGTATGAAATATTGAAGCAGGCCCCAGGCGTGACGGTGCTCGAAGATCGCGCCAAAAATCGCTGGGCGATGCCGATTGATGTTGCCGGTAAAGATAACGTCTATGTCGGGCGCATTCGCAAGGATTTATCGCAAGAAAACACCTTGGAACTGTGGGTGGTGGGCGATCAGTTATTGAAGGGCGCTGCGCTGAATGCGGTGCAGTGCGCTGAAGTGGCGTTTAAGTAACGCTCGTGCTTCGGCAGTTCTTCATATTTACTATGAGAGTGTGGAGGACGCCGAAGTGGGATCAGGGACTTCGTCTCAGCGTAAAATGAATGACCGCGTATACACCCGCATGCGGTCGTTTGCGTGTTTGTTTTTAGTGCTGTGTTGGTGGCTCCCAGTGATGGCCGCTACGCAAGAGGTTCAGCTGCAAGCGCCGTTGACGACCGTGGTTCGTTTCGTCGGCGACGTCCCTCGCAGTACTTTTGCTTTGCGCGCAACCATTCACGTCCCAGCAGATGCGCCGGCAGATCTTGGTGTTGGCGCTTACGTTGCTGATCGTCATGGACGGTGGTTTCAGCGTTTGCGTCCAGACGCATTGGTCCCTGGTGAATCAACTCCGGTGAACTTTGTCATGGGCCCAGATGAGCCATTGCAGGCCCAGCCGTTTCCTGCGGCTTGGAATATCGCCGCCGCTTCACAAGCATCTCGTGCGGGATTGTTTTTCTGGTCGGTCTCTCATCAGCGCGCGACGATTCGCATTGATGATTTGATCGCAGAGGCGCAGGCGGCGACGACCACCTTGCCGCGTCTCACCGGTCTTATTTTTCCTGGGATGCGCGATGGAGTGATCCAAGCACAAGCCGGCACACGTTATGAATTTTCGCTCAATCCGCAGCCCTTTCCTTTCAATCCTTTCGATCCCGCTGAATTCAGTGTCGAGGTGATATTCACGGCGCCAGATGGTCGCCAGCAGCGCATCGCAGGGTTTGCTAGTGAAGTCATGACGCTGAGCGATCGTGGTGACATCCAGGTCGCATCCGCAACGGGTCCAATGCGTTTTTGTGTGCGCTGGCGGCCAAACATTCCTGGGACGTGGTCGGCTCGTCTGGAAGCGCGCTGGCGCGATCACGATCCGCTGGAGTTAGCGCTGCCAGCGATTGAGGTCAGTGGCGAACCGCAGGACGATGTTGTGCGAGTGGATGCCGGCGACCCGCGTTTTTTCAGCGTTGAAGGTCGGTGGTTCTGGCCGATCGGATTGAATCTGCATTCAACCTACGACACGCGCAGTCGCGATCGTTTAGGTACCGTGCTGACACCAGAACGCGGTACTTTGGCATACGCGGATCGTTTCCGGCGTTTGGCTGCGGCTGGATGCAACGCTACGGAAGTATGGATGTCGGCGTGGAATATGGCGCTTGAATGGAATGAAAATTGGCCCGGCTATAGTGGCGTTGGGCGGTACAATCAGGGGAATGCGGCGAAGTTGGACGCCGTGCTTGATGCTGCGCAGGCGAACGGACTGCGCATTAATTTAGTCTTGAACAATCACGGTCAGGCGGCTCCAGACTATGATCGGGAGTGGAAAGATCATCCATGGAATCAGGAAAATGGTGGACCTTTGGCGGAACCGTATGCGTTGTTTACCGATCCCAGGTCGTTGACCGGTCAAGCCAATCTGCGGCGCTACATCGTTGCCCGCTACGCTGATCATCCCGCGATTCTGGGCTGGAAGCTGTGGTCCGAAATCAATTTGACGGCGGTCGGTGAGCGTCAGCGGGATAACTCTCGTCATTCTCAAAAATTGACCGCAGAAGTGTCGTCCAGACAAAGGCTGGCAACCATGGTGAAATGGCACGAAGGCGCGTCGGCGCACCTGCACGTCATCGATACGTATCGGCATCCGGTGACCACGCACTGGTCCGGTGACTATCGGGTTCCCAATCCCGAAGTCTGTGCTTTGCCTGGTATCGATTACATCTGCATCGATGCGTATCACCACGGCGATGGAGAATTCGGCGGATTAACCGTCATCGATTTAATTTGGAACGGCATGGTGGAATCGCGTCGTGGCCTTGGTCAATTTAAAAAACCGGTGTTGGTGACTGAGTTCGGTGGTAGTTCGCAAGGAACCACCGACCGCGTATTGGCCGCTGAATTGGCCTCGACACCGTGGGTCGCCGCGATGTCGGGAAATGCGGGTACGCCATTTATGTGGTGGTTCGAATGGATCGATCAGGGTGATCGCTGGCAGCCTTTCGGTGCCATCGGCAGTTTCTTGGCGGGCGAGGATTTGCGTGGCGCTGATGCGCGAGCGGCGGTGTTGTCTGCCAGCGGCGAACGTGGTCCGTGGTGGGCTCGTGCGTGGGTGCGCTCGGGACGCATGTTGGGATATGTGGTGAACCATCGTTGGACCGGCGAAGGCAATGACGCACAGCTGCATACAGGAGTGCGAGTACGCATCGGCGCCCAAGTCGCACCAGGATCATGTCGCATCGAATGGTGGGATGCCAACCTGGGAACGGTTCTTGGTGTTCAGACGGTTGATCATCCTGGCGGTGCTCTTGAGCTCACGGCTCCGGACTTTTTGCATCATATTGCTTTTAAATTGCAGCGCTCAGCCGTGACAACTTCGCCAACCAAATAGTTCGATCGGCGAGAGACGCTGAATAAGAAGAGCGAGAATACTTTCGCCATTGTCGCAAATCGAGCAATGCTGCCGCCCCGGCAAAGGAGATGTACATTCTATGTTGTCAGCGCGATCAAATGTTCATCCGTCCCATTCGCTCTTCGTCGGAATCGGGGCAGCGCTGGTGGTATTCGGCACCGCCGCCGTCAGTGGCGGTACACTTTACGTGCGTGCTCGCGACGCTTTGAATGAAGAAGTTCGCTCAGACTTGCGACGTACAGCGGTGGTGGCGGCGGCCTCCATCGATGTTGCTTTGCATCAAAAGCTGACCGATCCCGCTCAAGAGGATGGTCCCGAATATCAGCAGGCCATCGCACCGCTGCGCAATATTCGCCGCGCATCTACCAGCATTAAATACATCTATACGGTCATTCTCAAAGACGACGTGGTGTACTATGTCCTTGATCCGACCCCCAAAGGTGACGCCGATAAAGATGGGAAAGAAGACCATTCGAACGTCATGGAGCGCAACGACACCGCCAATGAGGTATTGCGCGGGGTGCTTGCAGGTGGTCCAGCGGCTGCCGAACCGGAACCGGCGATAGATGAATGGGGCATTACGATGAGTGGTTATGCTCCTTTTCATAACGATCTGGGCCATACGGTCGGTGTGGTCGGGGTTGATATTGATCTGGTGACTTTTGATGAGCGCATGTCTGGTATGCGCTATGCCATGGGGTTGGGTGCGTTGCTGGCGTTGATCTGTTCGGCGCTGGTCGGCGTGGTGGTCACGCGTACAACAGCATCTTTGCGACGTGCTCGACTTGCTGCTGATGATCACGCCAAAGTACTTAAGGCAGAACGCCAAGAAGCTGAACGGGCGAACCGCTCCAAGGATGAATTCCTAGCGATCATGACCCATGAAATTCGCACGCCGTTGAATGCGGTCATTGGTCTTGCAGATCTGCTGATCGCTGGAGACATGATCGGTGATCAGCGTCGTCATCTGTCCACCATCCGCGCCAGCGGTGAACACCTTTTGTCGATGATTAATGATATTTTGGATCATTCAAAGATCGATGCCGGCCACATGACACTGGAAGAATCCCCGTTTTCGCCACGGGAATCGGCCGAGGAAGTCATCTCGCTCATGCGTGAAGCTGCCAACGCCAAAGGCTTGCGCTTGGAGTTGAAAATTGAAGGTCCAGTGAGCGATCGGGTGACCGGTGATGCGATGCGACTGCGCCAAGTCATGATTAATTTACTTTCGAATGCGGTAAAATTCACGGCTACCGGCAGCGTCACCTTGAAATTACATGCCAGCAATCCAGGTGGCGTCATTACTTTTAGCGTGATAGATACCGGCGTTGGTATGGATGAGTTCATTCGCAGCAAACTGTTCCGCCCGTTTACTCAAGGCGATAGTTCGATCAGTCGTCGCTTCGGTGGCACCGGTCTGGGTCTGTCGATTAGCCAGCGTTTGGTCAAGCTCATGGGTGGAGCGATTACCGTTGAAAGCTCACCTGGGCGCGGCAGCGCATTCGCTTTTACCTTGGCTTTGCCGGCAACGACCAAACCCACCACCAAGGTGATGCGCAGTCTACCGAGCGCTCATTTACCGTCTTTTCGTGGGCGAGTCTTGGTCGTTGATGATCGCGAAGTAAACCGCCAAGTGGCGATGGCGATGGTCAGACGATTAGGAGCGGAGGCCGAGGAAGTTGCCGACGGTCGCAGCGCGTTGGCGCGCATTGCTGCCGGGGGCATCGATTTGGTCCTGATGGATTGCCAAATGCCGGATCAGGATGGCATAGCGACGACGGCTCAATTGCGTCTGAGCGAGCGCGCTGGGGTTCATCTCCCCGTAGTGGCGTTGTCCGCTGCGGTATTGCCAGTTGATCGTGAACGCTGTCGGAAAGCGGGCATGGACGGCTTTCTTTCCAAGCCCGTGCGCTTGGATTTGTTGGCTGAAGAGCTGTCTCGCTTTTTGCATAAGCATGCGCATTCAGGCGAAGCGGTCAGCACGCTTCCATCCAAGGCCAGCGCTGATCAACCGCCAGTGCTCGACGCCCAAGTGGTGGCAACTCTACGCACCCTCGACCATGATCCGGCCGCTTTCAATCAATTGATTGATTCCTATTTGCGTGATGCGTCGAACACCATCGCAGGAATCGTATTTGACGGTGTTTCTGCGCGTCGTGATGATTTGTCGGCGCGTGCACATGGGATGAAAGGCGCGGCTCTTACAATCGGCCTTGGTCGTTTGGCACAGGCACTAGAGGTTTTTGAGCAAGTGGTCGCCATGGGTGAAGATCATGCGCTGGCAGGTGCGGCCACCGATTTGGAGCAGGTGTTTGCCGAAGGCGTGGAAGCGTTGAAGAAAGAGCGTCATCGCAGTCCAGGGTGATCGACGGCCCGTCCAAAGTCGCCCCGCAGCGGCCCTCAACGGACCTCAGACAGCAAAAAAACCATTTTCGCACGCGATTGAGGGCTTTTTTTCAGCGTCGTCGGCGGCGCTTGCGAAGGACTGCTCCCTTACTCTAATGCCGCATCCTTATTGCTCGGCAGGTTCGCGGATGCGAGCCCCGCAATAGGGTCGGCTGTGTCGGTGGTGTCACCGGCGCGCCCTGGCCCGCACCGGGCTACGACCATAGGCCATAGCAGGCCAATCATCCCGCCGATAAGGCGGGCGATGCGCAGCGTTTGCGCAGGATTATTGGACAATGTCGGATCAACCGAATCTCTCAGCTCTTAGCACTCTTAGCACTCTTAGCATAAAAGACCTCAGACAACTTGCTGGCGAACACCAGATTCAGAACCGCAGTCGGCTCGGAAAGGATGACCTTATCCAGGCGCTTCAGGGCGTTCTCGCCGGTCATCTCGCTGCGAGTGCTGCCGCTGCCGGCAACGCTTCAGCAACCACTGCGGTCCCAGCCTCAGCCTCAGCGCCAGCGAAAGAGTCGGCGAAAGAGCATGTAAAAGTGCCAGCGAAAGAGTCAGCCAAAGAATCAGCAAAAGAATCAGCAAAAGAGCCGGAGGAGATTTCTTCGGTGGAATTGAACGCTGCGACGATCGCAGATACGATGCACGCAGAACCAGAAGTGCTCGACGCTGCTGCTGTCGCCGATTTGGCGAATGACAGCGTTGCCCCCGCAAGTGCTCCTTCCGTCGCTGGTGAGTCGGACCCCGCCGATCCTGGACATCCCGGCGAGCGCCGTCGTCGTCGTCGTCGTCGTCGCGGTCGTGGCCGCGGTCGTCGCGATGAAAACGGCAATCCCATTGCGAACGATCAGGATGGTCAGTCATCAGCTGAAGGCGATGATGGCGATGACGGTGAAGATGGCGACGAAGCCGAAGCCAATGATGGCGCACCACCAGCGACTCAGGCGCCTGTGGCTCCAGTGCCGATTGCGCGTCAGGCCCAGCCACCGCGCGAAGGTCAAGCTCCACGCCCAGCGCAGCAGCCTCGCGAACCTCGCGATCAGCAGCAGCCTCGCGATCAGCAGCAGCCTCGCGAACCTCGCGATCAGCAGCAGCCTCGCGAACCTCGCGATCAGCAGCAGCCTCGCGATCAGCAGCAACCTCGCGATCAGCAGCAACCTCGCGATCAACAGCGTCCGCAGCCACAAAATGGCGGCGATCAACGTCCAGCGCAGCCCCCACAAAATGGCGGCGACCAACGTAGCGGACAGCGTCCTCGAATTGATGGCCAGCAACGGCAGATGACCAGCGTGCTCGATCGGTTGTGTTTGTTCTCAAAGGGCATTCTTGAATTGTGCGATCCATCAACGCCATCCTGGGCGCAGGCGCGCTTGAGTGAATTGCTCGCCGAAATCGGCGTG
>JANMYZ010000378.1:0-2884 GCA_031382605.1 Planctomycetota bacterium
AATCGTTGTAGGAATTGTAGGAATCATGGTGAGCGTACAGAGATCTTTCATACGCGCCCCACAGCAGAATGAGTACTGCCGAGAAGAGGATGGCCCAGGTAATGCGCCGCAGTCCGCGCATTTTTTCTACCAAAATAGTGCGCGCCATTAACGGCGTGGTTAGCAAGACATCAAGGGTTTGCTGGGTACGTTCAGCAGCGATCAACGTGGAACCCAGCACCAGCACCAAGAGCAGAATGACACCGAGCAGGGAAAGACCGCTGAGGTGCAGAAACTGACTCAGATTATTTTTGCCGCCGCTTGCGGCAATCAGAGTGAACACCAAGACCAGAGTTCCCAGCCCGGTAACTAAGAAGCGCATCAAGTAACGCCAGTTGGCCAGCGATCGACGATTCAGTTCACGCCACGCCACTGGGGCCTGATCGGGCAAATCAGTGAGTACGCGTCGACGACCGAGTTTCACATCACCTCGTTCGAATAATCCATCCAGTCGTCGAAATAGTCCGAGTAGTGGACCAGGTCCGGTGAGTTGGGCACGTCGTGGCAAGGCCCAACGGGCGAATGCGAGAGCGAAGGCGATCGATAAAAGGATAGGAATACTGAACATCATGACAGATGAAGTGGGAACATTTAAAATGGTCGAAAACAATCGTTCCGGCCACAGCAGCTCGAATAAACTTGCTGCTGAGTAATAGCTGAAAGCCCTTTGGTAACCGCCCGTATTCAGCGCCGGACCCGCATACATAACCAGCAATAAACCATATGTACTAAGTAACGCAGCGATGGTACCCCGACACCAAGCGCTCAGCGCGATTGCCACGGCGGCGGTCTGCATGCAGGTCAGAAGGAGTATGTAAATGCCAAGAACCAGTCGCTCAGCTTCTAATCCGCCAAAGGCGTAACACAGACCCATGAGCGGCATGCTCAGTAAAAGAAAACTTCCCACGGTCACTAAGCGCGACAGCCATTTCTGCAGGACTAATTCCCACGGCCCAAGATCGGTGAGCAGTAATATCGTCAGCGAACCCTGCTCCTTTTCGCTGGTCAGCGAGCCCGCTGCCAGCGCCGGCATCAACAACAGAATCGCCCAGTATTGGCAATAGAACAGTGCCTCAAATAAATCACCACCTTTGCCGATCATCCCCAGGCTTTGGTCCGACATGAAGCGTGCGCTCTGTTGGTACACCAATGCAAACGCCAACAGCAATAACGTCGCATACACGAATCGTAAAACGTAGGTACGTTTCCGCGCAGACTGCTCGGTCAGTTCTTTGGTCAGCAGAGGAAAAGACAGTAACCAGCGCATCAGCAAGACCTTCCTAGCAAAGTGTCAGCGTGCTTCAGGCAATGACGACGAACCAGCCACCAGATGCCGCCATACCAGCACAGGTTGAGCACCAAGCGGTTGAGCCACAGTGAAAGTGACTGACTTGGTCTACCTTCATAATGCTCAGCATACTTACCGTCATCGATGATAGCGCTGACCGGGCTCAGTAAATCCAACCAATACGATTCTTTCAGATTGAGATGGGCAAGATCGTCGATCAATGACACGGCTAGCAAAGGAAGCGCCACCCACCCAGCGATGAGCGCCAAGATGGTGATGGTGGCTTGGGTTTGTACGCGCATGCGCAGGCTGACGGCCATCGCGACCCACATGGTGAGGTGGAAGTACACCCACGCGGTGATGATCGTGAGCGGTAAACGTAACCACGAGGTCAGTTCCGTTGATGCGGCCAGAAATATGATCCCAGCGAATAAAGTAATGAAGGTCATTGCGAGCCAAATCAAACGATGGCAGCCCGCTAGTTTTTGGCTGATGAGGTCGTGACCAGCGAGCGGAGTGAGCAAGAGAATCTCTAAGCTATTCCGCTTCCGTTCGCCGCTCATCAGTCCCGCAGCGACGATAGCGATGAGAGGAATGGCGGTCAGGTAAACACCATGTCCGAACACGGTAAAACTTGAATTGATAACGCGTGACGGGTTGTTGCCAGCAGTCGCTAAGAGGGAAAACGCGGTAAGGCAAGCGAGCACGACCAATACCAGTAGCGAACGGCTCCGATGCTCAGCGCGAAAGATCGGCGTGCGGCGAAGTTCGCGCCAAGCTAAGGGATGTTTATTTGGCAACGTTTCGAGATCGGCAGCCATAGCCACGACACGCTGACGACGATGCCGTTCAAACTGCACTCCAGGCCGATAGACCTGCATTTGCCGACGCATGGTTGGCGACATGGTCTTGCTGCGATGTAACAAGGCACGCCAAGCCAAAATTACAAAACCAACCGCTGATAAAAAGATCGGCAGACCGGCGAGCAGCATCTCGCTGGTTTCGACGACCGTGTTCCTCGCTGAGTATTGCTCAGCACGATAGTAGAGCGACATGGGAATGATGAAGCCGCCCTGGGACCACTCGCGTTCAAAGATAACAGAGGACAATAACATCGGAATGAGGTGGGCCGCTGGCGCGGCAATGAACAACATCACCGGCCCCAACAAATACGCGCTCGTCACTGCGTTCATCGTACCATGTGCCCGAGCGCCGCACCATAAGGCGACGCTGCCAACTTGCAGGCAGCAGAGTGAAAGGCTGATTACCCCGGCAATAATCTGAGTTTCGCTGACACCACCCAGAGCGTACGCCATGCCACCAATGGGCAGTGCCAGCAACAGAAAACTGCCCATGCCAATCAATCGCGAGAACAATTTCTGTAAGAGAAACGCCAGCGGCGAAATCCCAGACACCATTAGCAGGTCGAGGGTGCCACGCTCGTCTTCTTCGCAGACCAACGGCGCGACTAACAAAGGCAGGAATAGATAAATGCCAAAAAACTGCAGCATCATCAGGCTGTTGAAGAGATCTCTACCAGTTCCCAAAACGCCCATC
>JANMYZ010000383.1:0-5433 GCA_031382605.1 Planctomycetota bacterium
GAAGCTCCCGGACCTGCGCGGTGGATATGGAGCTCCGACACCGTGCAGCGATGGGAGGCACGTTTTTGTAGTCTTCGGTTCGGCAGTGGTCGCGGCTTTGGATCTTGAGGGGAAGGTTGTCTGGCGGCATGATTTGGAAAAATAAACGGCCCGCTTGCTTTGGTCAGGGAATCCGAACACGGCCACGGCGCGCAGGTCAGCGCTAAACATAAACCGAGCAATGCCGAGGTCACCGCGACGTACAACATCACTTCGACCAATCCACGCACTCGCTCGCCGCGCGCCAGCACCGACACGCACAGCGCCATGCCCGCGAGCGTCATCAACCAGACGAAAACCTCAGTGGTTGCCGCAGGATCGATGCTCCATGTGGATGCAGTGGCGCCCAATAAAAGCAGATCCTCGCTCACCCACGGATGATGCCATCCCAACGGCAAAATCTGCACCACCGTCAGCGCCATCAGCGGAAAAAATAACCACGCGATCCAACTCATCGGCGGCGCGTGCAGCTGTGGACGCAGCCCAAGCGCGATGACGACCAACGTGATGGCCACCGCCACCGCCAACAACGGACGAACGAAATCACCCGCACCGCCGTAGGACGCCAGCGCCAAAACGAGCGCCAATCCCAACCACATGCGCGCCGCACGATTCACCCGCTTTTAGTCTCTGGGCGTGGGCCGTAGCCGTATTGATAGCCGTATTTGTAGTGATAGCCGTAGCCGGCGGAGTCGAGTTGTTCGGCGTTAAAGATCAGCCCCAAGACTCTGGCGCGCAGCGGTGACAATCGATCGAGCACCGAACGGAGCGTGTTTTTGGCGGTGACGCGATCGCGCACTACCAATAAGACACCGTCAGCCAATTCGCCGACGCTGAGCGTATCGCTGACCAGCCCCAGCGGCGGGCTGTCGATCAGCACGTAATCGTAACTGGCGCGCCAACGGGTCACGGCGGTCGCTAACGCGGGACTATGCAGTAATTCCGATGGATTCGGCGGACGTACGCCGACCGGTAAAAAATCTAACAACGGATGTTCCGTCGCAGCGGGTTCAATGCCTTCTTCGCCTGCCAGCAAATAACTCAGCCCGCGTTCGCGCTCATCACCAAGTTGTTTATGCAGGGTCGGCTTGCGCAGATCGGCATCGACCAACAGCACTTTCGCTCCGGCTGCGCTCAGGGCGATGGCGAGTCGCGTACAGACCGTGCTTTTTCCTTCTCCAGGCCCGCTGGACGTAATCACCAGCACGCGCGATCCGGTATGTCCACCGCGCGTCAGCCGCAAAGCGGCCCGCAGCGCACGATACGCTTCGGCCAGTGCCGCAGGATGGCTTGCATCGCCACCTTTACCAAGCGTGGTCAGTCCTGGGATGAAGGGCAGTTGGCCAAGCAGCGGAAGCCCAGTCAAATCCTGCGTCGCCACCGCACCGCGCACGCGGCGATCAAGCGCTTCGGCACCCAGCGCGGCGAGAATGGCGGCGACCACGCCAGCCGCCAAAGCTCCGGCAGCGAACAGGGGTTTACGGATATTCACCGGCACTTTGTTGGCTTTTGGCGGATCTTGAATCGCCACCTGTTTCGCATCCAGGCGGCTGGATACTTCTTCTTCGCCCATGCGCGTCAGCAAGCGATTGAACATTTCTTCGCGTGATTTGGTTTCCGATTCCAGCGCTTGTAAACTCGCCAAATTGGTTCGGTACTCGTTCATTTCTTGCTCGGCAGCACGGGTGCGCTTGATCAACTCGGCCTGCTGCAATTGTTGTTTTTGATGATTGCCGACGACGCCGGATCTGGCGAGCGCAACGGTATCCAGCAGGCGTTGACGCTTGGCGACGATCAACTCGCGCGCCTCTAACATGCGTGGATGTAGGTCGCCGTATTTTTGACTCAGTGCCTTGGCGGTATCTTCGGCCAAATAGAGTTGCTGTTGTTGCTCGACCACCACGGGGTGACGACCGACGACTTCGATACGCAAGAGACCTTTCAATCCATCTGCTGGATTGGTGGCTTGGTCAGCTTCGTCAAATTGCTGAAGAAGCGCCTGAGTTTCTGCCAATTGTTGATCCAGCGTTGCACGTTCGCGATTGAGCAAATCAATTCGCTGTGATGCGGGACTGTTGTCTGCCGTGGCGCTGATGATGGCTTTGCCAATACGGAAATCCTGCTCTCGCCGCCGCGCTTCTTCCCATCCTTTACGCGACGTATCGACGGAACCAGACAGAAAGGAAAGCGCACCACTGGCGCGGTTCGCTTTTTGTGCTGCTTGATTGTCGGCGTAGGCATCCAGCAGCGCTGTCAGTGTGGTTTTGGCGCGATCTGGATCTTCGTCGCGTAGCGCAATACTGATAAACCAACTGTCGCGCTTGGTGGTGACTTGGACGCGACTTTTCAAAACGGTAACTGGATCAAGCGCCGTCGCGTAGGCGGCAGTCTGCAACAAAGCACTGGTTTTCAGTGTTTGTTCCAGCACCGGATTGGACGTCAACATATCGCGATGGGTATTGATAAAACCGAACTCCACCGAATTGCTGGTCGGATCGTATTGAAAATCCACCGCCTTACGCCCGCGATCAACCGACAATGTCGCCGTAGCCTCGTACAACGGAGTCATGCGAAAAGTCCCCAGAATCACCGTCGCCGCGACCACCACGAATACCCCAACGCACAGCCACCGCCGTCGCCAGCACGTGTTCAGCAAGTCCGTAAGCGTCAGTGGACGATTTTCGCCGTCGTCGTGGAGAGGTTCACTCATGGGTGCCGCGCATTTAGTCACCCACCACCGCAAAATCCAGGCACCGCCCACAACATCGCCGCCCCGCCCGTGGCAATCTCCCCCAGTCCCGGGACCGCCGGCAGCCTGCCGGCCCGTGGCAATCTCCCTCGAAGCTCGTAGCTCGAAGCTCGAAGCTCGAAGCTCGCAGCCCAAAGCTCGAAGCAACTCAACCGTTGCACCCCCGAGCGCAGCCGCCTACAAGACGGCCCACTCATCTCGCCTTAGGAGGCCCCATGTGTCGTTCTCTTTGCGCCATGTTGTTCTCTTGCTTCTTTTTCACCGTCGCCGTCGGCACGCTGACGGCCGGTGACCTCACCACCGCGCAAACGCAACAACTCGTGAGCGCTGCGCAAAGCACCAAGCCAGGCGCGAAGGCGAGTGAGGCAACGTTATTAATCGACGGTAAAAATGTAGTCTTTACCGTGACTCGCGATGCGGTGGGCAATGTCATCGCCCGCCCCATTCCGGGACCGGACAGCGCTGGAGTCATCATCAGCCAAGTGTCGATTCAAATGCGCGCCGATAAAAATGGCATGATGTTGCCAGCCAGTTTGGTGATGGTGCTCAACAATCAGACCATCCTCAGCTATTCGGTGCAGCTCAATGCAGACGGTACCATCGCCAAGTTGCATCAAGCCGGCACCGTCACGAACGGAGCCGGAGCCGGTGCAGGTATCGCCGCCAAGTCAATCGAAGGGGGCATTGGTGGTGGTAACGATGACGCAAAATTGACCAAGGCATCGACGACCACCACGACGAAAGAGTCTGCAACGGCGGATAAAACCGATCGTTACCCTGGTTTTACCAGCGGCCAGCTTTCCTTGCCCGCTGGCGCCGGCACCGGGGAAGTCAGCCACTCGAAACCATAAGCGGTTGACGTTCGAAGAGTGAATTCGTCACGAGCATGGTCGCCGTCAGATGATTCTCGTCTTATTGGAGTACGCATCATCGTGATCGTCGACCACCTCGCTTTGCTCAGACAACGTCTTGCTGCGCCCCTGCGCCTTTGCGCGCTCTTGCTCAATCCTCGGATGGCTGCGCTGATCTTCATCGCCATGTTAGCCGTTCACGCAGGCGAAGCCGTCAGCGTGCTGCCAATCGTGACTCCGCCGAGAGATTACACGCTGTATCCAGGTGATTTGCTCAAGGTCGAAGTTTTTGATCATCAGGACCTGACCACCACGCTGCGTATTCCTGCGAATGGCCAAGTACCGTTTCCGCTGATTGGCGAACTCACCGGCGTGGTCGGACGATCGATTGATCAATTTACCGGCGAAGTGGCCAAACGACTGCTCAATGGCTACATCCGCCAAGCCGTGGTCACCGCCACCGTGATTGAGTTCAGCCCGCGTTTGGTCTACGTCATGGGCAATGTCGCCAAACCCGGCAGCCTTCCGCTCAGCCCGTTTATCCAACTCACCGCCATGCAGGCCATCGGCCAAGCTGGTGGATTTTTAGAAGATGCCAACCGCGCTGGCACTCAAGTCATCCGCGATGATCCCGCAAAAATCGGCGCAAAAATCGGCTTACCCGTGCCGATCAGCGACAAAGCCGATTCCCTAGTCGCCGACATCGAAATCAAACCCAACGACATCATCATCGTCCCGCGCCTCGACCGGGTCTATATCATCGGCCAAGTCGGCAAACCCGGCGCCGTGAATTTACCCTCACAAGAAGTGCTCACGGTTTCAAAAGCCGTCAGCCTCGCCGGAGGTTTCAGCCAGTACGCCAAGCAAGCCGAAGTGCAATTGATGCGCGCCGGGAAACGCTTGCAGGTCGTCGTCGACGTGCGCGCCATTTTGAACGGCGATACCAAACTTCAGGACCCCGTATTAGAACCCGGCGACACCGTGTATGTGCCGGAGAGTCGTTTCTGAATCAACGGTAAAGCAACGATACAGCAACGGTAAAACGGCTGTGAAACTACTCGTCATCAATAACCCCCCCAAAAAAGATCATCGCACCGTGAAACTCCTCGTCACCGGCGTCGCCGGATTTATCGGCTTTCATACCGCCCGCTTCTTGCTCGCGCGCGGCGACCACGTCGTCGGCGTCGACAACATGAACGATTATTACGACCCCGCCATTAAACATGCTCGCCTTGCTCTGCTCAGCAAATTGCCCGGCTTCCGCTTCATCCAACAAGACCTCGCCGATCGCACCGCGATGGAAAAATTATTTGCCACCGAAAAATTCCAACGGGTCATCCATTTAGCTGCGCAAGCCGGAGTGCGTTATAGCCTGACGAATCCACAAGCTTACATCGACGCCAATCTGGTTGGTTTTACCAATATATTGGAAGGCTGTCGTCAGACCAAAGTCGAACACCTCGTCTACGCCAGTTCCAGTTCGGTCTATGGCCTCAACGGCGCGATGCCGTTTTCGGTCCACGATAACGTCGATCATCCGGTCAGTCTTTACGCCGCGACCAAAAAAGCCAACGAACTGATGGCGCACAGTTACAGCCATTTGTTCGCGCTGCCGATGACCGGCCTGCGCTTTTTCACCGTCTATGGACCCTGGGGCCGCCCCGACATGGCGCTGTTTAAATTCACCAAAGCGATTCTTGCCGGTGAACCGATTGATGTTTTCAATCACGGAAAAATGCGCCGCGACTTCACCTACATCGACGACATCGTCGAAGGCGTCGTGCGTACCTGCGA
>JANMYZ010000397.1:0-4544 GCA_031382605.1 Planctomycetota bacterium
GCCTGCCGCACTTCCTCCGCCAGAATGAAGTCGTGGAGCAATGTCTGCGGCAATTTATTACCGATTTTGAGCGGAAACTCGCCGAGGGTGATGCAACGAAACCGCGTGATCGGATTCCGCCATCCCGAAACAGTCTGCATCGCTAAACCGGAGCCAGTCCCATGAATGACATCGCGCCGTCAACTACCACCAGCACCGCTCCCAAGCCCTGGCGCTTCAACATGAGACTGGTCCCACTACTGCTGATTTTCGCTTTCCCGGTTAGCTTCGTGGTTATCGCCGGTGCAGCGGAGCCGGTGGCTGGCTTACAGGTTTCGTTGCCTGACCCACGTACGTTGAGTGCCGAGGCAAGGGTGACCGAGGACGCTCGCATCACTGCGGCTATCACTGCGGCTATCGCTGCGGCGAAGTCAGCCGCAGACGCGCAGGAAAAACCGGATGTGGCGAAAACTGAGGGCGTCATCACGGCCTTTCGTAAGGATGCGACAGCCCTTACGGACCTTCTACGGAAGCAGGCCCTGTCCGAGCCCAGCGCGATCGAAGCGCACACAGCAGCGACGCGCATTCAGAAGCTCGTGCTTGGAAATACAGAATGGGTGTTGCAGCAGGGAAACCGAAGTGGTGTTGAAGCAGCGCCATCCGAATTTGTACGGGACGACACCAGGGCAACGATCGGTGCGCTGCGTGCCCTCATCGATCGCAGTTCCGTTGCTTACCGGACAGTGGGCAAGGCGCAGGAGCAGCGTACCGAAAATCTGCGGCGAGTGATCGCGGACTTGGAAGCACAGCGTCCTGCTTTGCGTCTGGAGAAAATGGAAACTGCGAGTCTCACCAGGGTTGTGAAGCTGAACGAGGAGACCTTGGCGCTTGCGCAGGAGATAACGGCTTCGACCGCTCAGCCGCCATCTATTCAGAGTCGCGCCGCCCTGGTCGCATGGCTTGACGAAAAGGAAAAGGTCTCCGCTAGTGACCGTCAGCGAAGCGGGAAAATCCTAGCTGAAAAAGTCCTGCCGCTGACCGCGCGGGTACGAGCGGAAGCGACCGCCGCTGCTGGCTTACCAAAGTCCGAAGAGGCGACTCGAATAGTAATTTCGCGATTGGACGAGCTTGCGCAGACGCTGCGTCAGCAGTCTGAGTTCGACGTGAAGCCGGTCATCGATCATCACCGCGCGTTGCTCGCGTCGCTTCCAACGAGCGCCACGCCTCAGTCGGTGGCAACGACAGCAGCCGCCATCAAGGCCGATCGTGCGGCGCACCAGGATCGTTGGACGGCGCCGGGTTTCGTTGAGGCGTGGTCCGGCGTCGTCGATGCGAGCGTGCGAGACGCTGGGAGCGACGCTGGCTTGGCCGCGTTGACGCTCGCTGGTGTCATTGATGCGACGAAGGACATCTGGCGCATCGATCCTGTTGGTGCACAAGCTGGCCTCTATCAACCGTTGTTGGCCGCATTGGTGGCGCAGAAAGTCGTCACGAATTCCAGCATCGCGGATGGGCTCGCTGCTTTGACCGCCCTCCAGGCCGCAGATCAGCCGCGCACGAATCGCTTCGACCGGTTGACGATCGCCATCGAGGACGCGGTCGGAGCGGCTCAGATGCGAACCATTGGGGATGGCTCGTTGGTGCTGATCAATCCCTGGACAGTGACGCGACCGCTGGGGTTGGCGATCGAAACGCGAAGCTACCACATCGCTTTGCTCAACCGCCTCAACGGCAACGCCACTGGCTCTGATGTCGTGGCGATGGCACGAACCGTCGCGCAAGAACGTCAAACCAATCCTGACTCTTGGGGCGCGTCCGTGGTCAAGTTGTATGCTGGCTTACACGACCAGCAGGTGGCCGCATGGTCGAAGAAAACCCTGGCAGGAACCGATGCGGCCGTGGTTGCCGGTGAAGCGACTATCGACGCTGTCTTGCGTGGAGCGGTCATCGGCGACGCAGCGACTGCGTTGTCGTTTGCGGTAGTTCGGAGTTGGCTGGATCGCCTCGCCACCATCGAATCAGCCGGTGTTCCTGAGTCTCCACTTCGGCTGTCGCCGCTCCTGATCTTATGGGCGCTAAGCGGCGCTGAAGATTCGACTCGCGTTGTCTTGAGGGGCAGCGACCGCCGCGTCGCACAGTTGATGGTGGGGGAGTACAAGAATCGCTCGCTGATCGCGTGGGATTTTATGACCGACCAGCCAAAGTTGCAGCGCATGCCCGTTCGGTCACCTCTGTGGCTTTGGCATCACGGCCGAGCCATGAAGGGCTTTTCGCGATTGGCTGATCTGGCTCAGTTCGCGGCTTTAGAGAAAGGGCCGAACGCGGATCGATCGCAGGACCAGCGGTTGTGGGACGATGCCGCTGAGCAGGTATGGAATAGCTGCCTGCGAGCCGCGTGGTTCGGCTATTTTACCGATCGGCAGCTGGTGGTCGGAATAAACTTCACCGTTGGGGCCAATAGGGGCAAGATCACCGCAGCCTTTCAGCAGTTCGGCATGATCCAGCCACAGACGCCTGAGGCTGCTGCTGGCGACCACACGTTTCGCACCGCCTGTGTCGGCATCGACCGTGCGGATGCGGAAGTTCTCGCACGGCTGATGACTGATCCCGTCAACGCCGCCATCGTCAAACGCTACCGCGGGAAAAATGAGGATGGCGACGATCGTCTCGCCGACCCTTTCTTCTGGCGGTGTGTCGTCACCGCCTTGGCAGCACCGGCGAAGGCTGCCGACGCGTCTCCAGCGTCGAGCGCGCCACCTGATGGTCTACATTCTCCAGCATCGCCCGCACCACCTACCGTCGTCGACGATCCCCTTTTCAAGTGAGGCCATTCATGCTCAATACCCGTTTACTTGTTCCCGTCATTGCGGCGCTGGCCATTGCCCTCGCAGGTTGCGACTCGGTACGAACGCTCTTCACCGGTCTGCCACCCGATGTTGAGGTCAACCAAGTCCAAGGTTTCGACCCCAGTAAGGCGCGGTCGTTGGCGGTGGTGGTGGTCGTTGGTGCTTCCAACGCATCAAGTTTTTCCGTTGATAGGCCAGCTCTGGTGCGCGCCATAAACGATGCCGTCGAGGCTCGGCTGATGGCGAAAGGCTACGTCGTTCCTACCGGTAAGTCGGTCCCATTGGTCTTGAGCTACCAAGGTGATCCTGCGGGCCTCGACGCGGTAAGCATCGCCAAGCTCCTTCAGGTCGACTTGGCCTTCGTCGTTGCGGTCCATGAACTCCGAGAAAATGAACAGTTCGGCAGCGGCGGATCCAATTCGTATTCTCAGGTTTTCAACGTGACCGCACAGGGCGTCAGCGTTGCGAGCGGCAGGACTGGATGGACCGGCGCTGCGCATGGTGAGGCGCATCTGGACCGTGGCACGCTGCAACGCGTTGCGGTTGAGGTAAGCACGACCATCGCCGATCGTTTTCCGGCCAAAGTCGTTCAGGCGGACACGACGGGTAAATAGCAGGGTCTTGCAGCATCAGTTAACGAGCTCTATGCGGCGACGAATCGGTGGTGGCAAATCTAATTGTCGCTAGCCAGACAGTCGATCGTACGTGGCGCGGCGAAGGCATTTATGGGCCGCTGAGGGCAACGAATGAGCGGTGCTTAGTGAGCCAAGGGGCACGACTGTGACGGATGATCTTGTGACAGGATAAGACAACATGAACCGCCGGTTCATTTATTTTGTCTCGTTAATAGAAAACATGCCGCCCCCTTTTCGTCACTTCCTGATCCGGCCCAGTCTCCAACCCTTTCATCATGTGATCAGGTGGAATTACTGGCCCGTCATTCCCAGGTAGGGCGGCGGTACGTAGAATCGATACAGATGGTAGCCATCCCAGACGCAGTGCCGTGCTCGCAGGAGGTGCGTGACGTCGGCCGGAGCGAGTTGGAGCGAACCGTTGCCTGGTGGTCAGGGGACGGCATCCATCCTATGTCCCATAGCCGCTACTAGCGTCCCTAGGTTTCGAGTTCAGTTCCGGCGCTCCTGCGAGGACGGCGTACCTAAAAGGACAACGCGCGTGCCGGACTTATCACCTACGGGGGCGTGGGGCATGGCGTTCAACTCGCCGCTCTACGCCAGTGGTACTGTGGCTCTGCCCCCGGTTTTGGGCGTACGACAATTCGCGTGAGCGTCCTGTCGCTTGTTGATGCCGCGGTGACTTCCCGCGCCGGTCGTCCATTGGGCGACGATGAGAAAGTCCTTTTTATCGACTTCATAAGGAAAGCGACCCCCGGAAAGTTAAGCGGAGAGGTATCCATAGATGAATGTGGTCATCTCTAGTTGGTCGTGCCGCGCCGCCGATCGCGAGGAACACTTTCTGCGCTATCACACGCTATAATCTTTTTAGGCGTTGACGCCGCGCAGTCTGTCGATGATCGCCAAGCCGCGTGCATCGGCGGCCGACAGCGCCACCGCATCAGGAAATTATTCGCGCTTATGGCCGTCGAGGCAAAGCGCAAGAGACCATACTTCTGCACGGGAAAGACAAGGATGGACGGATGATATTCTGACAGGTTAAGAAACAGTGAACCGACGGTTCATTAATATTAATAATGAAAAACAA
>JANMYZ010000459.1:0-7368 GCA_031382605.1 Planctomycetota bacterium
TTCATGAACTCAACCAACGCAGCGAGATGTTTCGTCGTCGGAGCAATTCCCGGCTTGGGTTCAAGAAAACCACTCCCCAGCAAACCAAAGCGACGCACCACATACGGCCATAAATCATGATCAGCGACGATCCGCATGCCGGCAGCAGGACGCAGCAAGGCGAACCAGCCACCGACCTTGGCGGATGGCTGAGCCGTTTCGCGCTCTGCCTGCATCACCACCTCAGCGGCAGCCATGTCACCACCGCGATCGATCCCAAACAACGCGATCGCCATGCGTGCAGCAAAAGCACGCCAACGGCTTTCGATGTGCTCACGACGCTGTGGAATCAATACGATAAGCCGGTCAGCAATCAGGCGAGCAACGCGCAAACCATTCACCGGATCCGAGAGAAAGTGCGGGTTTCCGCCCTGATGAACATCGCCGTGACTGCGATCAGTATTGGGCGGTGGAATGCCGAGTTTGTCGATCACGCTGGCGGCCTCCACATACCCGGTCCCGCCAACCGCGATGCGGGCATTGCGCGCCTGCTCTTGCAACACCGGAATCCAACCGATTTCCAACTCCAAACCCACCACCACCAAAAGATCAGCCCGCGATAAGGCCTTGGTGAAACTGGGACGGGCCTCAACGAAATGCGGATCATCTCCACCGCGCACGAAAACCGTGACGACGACATCTTCGCCCCCAACGGCTCGTGCCAGATCACCCAGGTCCGGCACCGTCGTACAAACGCGCAGCGGCTCGCTGGCCTGCGTTCCAGCGAACCAACCAAAAAATAAACATACAATGAAACGCAAGAGCGAACGCATCAGTGAACGCATCAGTGAACGCATAAGAACGGGCCTTTAAAAAACATGCGGTGAATGAGTGCCGATGATGATGTCGAGCGCCAGCCACACGCTGTGAGCATCTTGGTCGGTTAAATGATCGGCTTTATCGTAGTTATATTGCAAACGCAGGCGGCTGAACTCCGTTGGTTGCCAGGCGAGCAACGGCGAAACCCGCGTGCGATCATCTCGTAGCGGATCGCTTTCACGGCCTCCGACGCTGTCGCCACTGCCGGTGGCCAGTTCGTAGCGAAGTCCAGCGGACCACCCTGGATGAAAGCCAACCAACATCTGAGTAAAGAGTCCCCAATCGCTTAGCGTGTCAGCGGCGTAGGTCGTTTCATCGGGACCACCAAGATCGAACACGTATTCGTCGACTTCAGCTTCACGTCCGATGACTTCCGTTTCCCAGGACACAAAAGGAAAGCCACGGCTGCCACCAGCAGGACGCCAACGTAAAGCCACGTGTCCGCCGTAGAGAATCGAACCGGTATCGACACCGGACGCATTGGGTCCAATCGCCATCGACGCACCAACGCGCAGCGTCAGATCATCACTGACATCAACGGCATTGGCCCAGCGTCCCGTCCATGCTAAATCGCTAAAACTGCGCGTATCGGTTTCGCTGGTATATTCACGCCCTGCAAGCCCTTCGCCTTCAGCGAAAAAACTCGCCATGGTTTCTCCACGAGCGTTCTGCGCGGTGATGTGCACGTCAGACAGCCAGGGTGTCGGCAACGACACGCTGGCGCGCAAACCCTGACTACGCATTCCGTCTCCACCAAAGAGTCGGCTATTAATAACTGGCTGATCAATCCACGCCCAGGCATGGGGATGAATCTGATTTATCCGCCCGAATTCGGTAAAAAACTGACCTGCTTTCAATTCCAACCCGTAGGGCAGGGCCTGGGTGCGAATGAAGGCGTCTTCCAATTCAATGACCGTTTCGCCTTCTTCACTGATCAACCAAACGATGTTGGCCTGAGCAGCGAAATAGGGATCGACCGAACCGCCAATAGACAGTTCCGCATTGGGAACCGTGAAACCACGCTGCTTCGGTTCATGCCCACCAGCCTGAAGATTTTGAATTGACGCGTCACGTTCGCTGGACGCGCCAGCAATCGCCTCAACTGCTAACGCCATGTCGAGTAATTTGAGCACTCCACCGCCCTTAAGATTGCTGGTGCGCGAGAGCTCGGCGACCTGAGCCTCAAGCTGAGCTTGCGCTTGTTTCAACTCAGCGAGCTGGGCTTGCAGCGCGACCTCATCGGCCGCCTGGGCAACCGATGAAAGTAACATCACCAGCGTTGGGGTCAGAATGGCATAGCGAAGGGTAGGCATGGGCGGCTTTCTGTAATACGTAGTAATACTGACTTTGTAATACGTAGTATTACCGAGTACGGCCGTCAAGCGCTAAGTCGTAGCAACCGCAATCGATGATCCGCGAATTTAAAAGTGACGCTCAGCCTAAACATTGCGCCGCTTGTCGTGAAGTTCGTGAGAGGTTCTGCTTAATTCGCTTTCCCGACTTTACCCCAACGTCCGCTTGAATAGCTCCACCATCATTCCGTAACAAAGGTGGGCTAACGCTGGATTGTAACGATGGCCTTCATCGCGCATGAAGGCGTGAGCGGCATTAAATTCATGCCATTCGAATGAACGGTCCGCTGCGTTGAGGCGCTGATAAATAGCGGCACGTCCTTCGGCAGGAATATGTGGATCCTGGCGGCCGAAAATCATCAGTAGCTCGCCAGCGATCTCTGCCGCACGTTCCAAACTATCGTCAGCCAGACCTTGCCCCAGGCTGCGTTTATGCAAATCCGTCGGATAAAGGCAGGCCGCTGCGCGAATCTGCGGCTGCAACGCAGCGCGAAAAGCGAGATGCCCACCCAGGCACATGCCCGCTGCGCCAATGCGACCGCTGCAATGCGGTGATTGTTCTAAGAAAGTAATACATGCGCGAGTATCGTCGTCGTAATTACCCAGTGGCTTGGCGATTTTATCCGCGTTTCCGCGCGCTGAACCATCGTTGGTGTAGGGCAATACTGTTCCTGGGGCTTCTAATTCGTGGTAAACCTCCGGCACCGCCACCATGAAACCATGGCCCGCAAGAATTGCCGCCGAGCGGCGAATCGGTCCCGTCACCTGAAAAATTTCTGAATAAAAAATGATGCCAGGAAATTTCCCAGGTGCTGCTGGGCGGAAAAGATGCGTCCGCATCGGGCCCGCAGGCGTTGGCAGATCAACGGTCTCAGTGTCGAGGATGTTCATGACGTGGTGGTAAGGCAATGACGCGCCACGTCTACGTCTGTCATCGACGCAGCGTTGGCGAAAAGGCTATCGTCGCCCGCCGAAAATCTTACCAAACCAGCTGATTCCTGAGGCCGATAGCTCATTAAGCGCGTCGTGTTCCACTAAGGCCAAAGCGTCGAAAAATTCTTTCGCTGACTGGAAGCGATCCTGTGGGCGTTTGCGAATCGCCTTCATCACCACTTGCGTCATCGCTTCGGAAATCGCTGGTACGATGGTGCGCGGATCAGGTGGGTCGACATTCAGAACATTGGAAATCGTCGTTTCCAAATCCTCGCCTTGCAGTGGCTGCTTACACGTCAGCGCCACATACAGCGTCAGGCCGAGCGAATAAATATCGCTGCGAATATCAAGATCGCGATCGCCATAAAGTTGTTCGGGCGACATATAGCTGGGCGTGCCCATGCGCTCCACATCATTGGGATCAGCATGGGAGGTGCGCGCGCGCATCAGGCCAAGATCACCCAGGCGCGGAGTAAAATCGCTGTCGAGCAGAACATTGCCCGGCTTGATATCGCGATGGATCAGCTGCTTTCCATCGAGGTACTGGAGGCCCAACAGCAACGCGCTGAACATATGAATCGCGCGCGGCTCACTCAATTGACCTTCGCGTTTGAGTTGATCAGCGAGATCGCCGCCGGCCATAAAGCGCAGAGCCATGTAAAGAAAGCCGTCTTCTTGCGCGGCGTCGTAAACCGTCACCAAGTTGGGATGATCCAGTGATGCCGCGATACGGGCTTCTTGCATGAAACGTGCGGCGAATGCCGGGTTATCGGCCAAGGACGGCTTCATCAGCTTGATGGCGACTACGCGATTTAATGTGGTGTGTGCAGCCTTCAGCACCACGCCCATGCCGCCTTCACCAAGGACGCCCTCAATGCGGTAATGGCCCACTGTTTTAGGAACAGCGAATTCAGGAACAGCAAAGCCAGCTGACGGTTTCGTGACTTCTTTCGCTTTGAACCACGGCGCCGTGCGATCAACGTCGATCTTGCTTGGTGCCGGCAAATGATTGGCGGTGGTCGCAGGTGCTGGTTTGCTGGACGGTTGATTCATCGCACTGTCAGGCGACACCAATCCTTGGATGGTGCGCACTACGGCACGCCGACCAGAGGTCGATGACGACGCAGGCCGCGTTTTCGCCAGCGGTGCCACTGGCAACGGCGCAGATAAAGACGCTTGCTGAATCGCTGGATGCAAGCCCTTCGGAATCGCTGATGACGGTAAAATTTCAGGCCATTCCACGCCTGATTCTGCGTCACTCGGTTTAAATACTTTGGTCAATGGCTGTGAATTGGTCATGCGATCGGTGTCGGGAATTAACTCTCCCACATCTCCGGCCACAGCCGCTGCGGGCGTGGGCTGCGCGACTGGCTCTCCTTCATGAATAAATATTGCCGCCCACCAGCCACCCACCGACCACGTATGCCCCTGCCACGATCCACGGCGAACATCAGGCGCCCCATTGCCAACTCGCACTGGCGCGAGCACAGCCTTAGCGCCGATTCCAAATAATTGATCGAAGGTTTTACCGACCACGCGAGCGGTCAATTCGCCTTGGGTGTTGAGCACCAAATCGGTTGGCAGTGGTTCTTTCACTCCGCTGTGGACTTGCTTCACCACCAACAGCGCAAGGTCGAGCGGCTGGACCATCGCCACCGTGCCGGTCCACCCACCGCTGACCGTGATCCATGACCACAACACCGCGTCAGGTTGCTGATCGCGTGCCACCGACGGATCACAGGGACGTGCTGACATGAACGCCGATTCACGGTAAACATGACGCACCGCAAGATTCAGCGCACGCTGCAGATGTTGACGATCTACATTCATATCGACCGCCATACCCGTCGCAGGCGACCAGAAAATTGAGCGACAACACCAAACGTAGTCATGGGAGTAATCATTCTGAGCACAGGTTCATTTGAGCAGACACCTCATGGTACCGTCAAAACCCTCATGATGCCGTCACCTATTTTCTCAACTTTCACGGCTTAGCGCACAACGATTCAGCTGCGACGCGCCCCGCAATGATCCCAAGAGACACCAAGCCAGAGACACCAGGGCCACTCGTATGCGCAAAGCCAGTCGCGAAATACGAGTGACGCCGAAAGCCGCCTACACGGTTGGCGTTGGATCGCTGGCAGGCTCGCCGCCCGTTTCAGCACTCGGTTCAACGTCCTCTGCCATCATCGGCGAACGCGCAACCCCGGTAACCGCATCGCCAGCGTCAAGATTGATGATCGTCACGCCCTGCGCCGCACGACCAGTGGTACGGACCTCATCAACCCGCGTGCGCACCATGGTGCCGCCACGAGTCATCAACATCAGCGCTTCGCCGGGCTTGACCGACATCGACGCCACGACTGGCCCGTTGCGTGCGCCGGTATCAATGTTGATGACGCCTTTGCCACCGCGTCGGGTCAGACGGTAGTCCTCAAACGGCGTACGCTTGCCGAAGCCATTTTGGCAAATGCTCAAGACATCGCTGCCCGTTTCGAGGCGGATCAAGCTGACCACCTTGGCACCAGGACTCAGTTCGATGCCGATCACACCACCGGTATCACGGCCCGTCGCGCGACAGTCCGTTTCATTGAAGCGGCAGGCCTGACCGTCATCGCTGGCGATCAACACTTCATCGTTGCCATGGGTGATTACCACTTCGACCAATTCATCACCATCGCTGAGCTTGATGCCCTTGATGCCACCTGCGCGCGGATTGCCGTACGCTGCCAGCGCGGTTTTCTTGACCTGACCTTGCAAGGTCGCCATCAGTAAGAATTGGTCTTCACGGAATTCACGCACGGGAATCACTGCCGTAATGTGTTCGTCTTTGGCCAAATTCAGCACATTCGCCAAATGTTTTCCGCGCGATACGCGGGAGCCTTCGGGAATATCGTAAACCTTCAGCCAGAAAATCTTGCCGTGGTTAGTGAAGTTCAACAGATATTGATGGTTGGTCGCGGTAAACATTTGCGAGACGAAATCTTCTTCGTCCTTCAAGGAACCGCCGCTGACACCTTTGCCGCCACGTCGCTGAACCCGGAAGGTATCGACCGACAGGCGCTTGATGTAACCGCTCTTAGTGATCGTAACCACGCATGGTTCGTCTTCGATCAAGTCTTCCATGTTGAATTCGCCAGCAGCGGCGACGATTTCGGTGCGGCGACCATCGCCGTATTTGTCGAGCAAATGCTGAAGATCTGCCTTGATGATCAGGAACTGACGTTCGTCGCGGGCGAGAATGTCTTTGTAGTCAGTGATCGCCGCCAGCAGTTCATCGTGTTCAGCTTGCAGCTTGTCGCGTTCCAGCCCGGTCAAGCGACGCAGCTGCATGTCGAGAATGGCTTGCGCCTGCGGATCACTGAAACCGAAATCGCCAACCAAGCCACGCTTAGCCGCGTCACTGCTCTCGCTGCGGCGGATCAACGCGATGATTTCATCAATGATGTCGATCGCCTTCAGCAGACCAATGATGATGTGCAAGCGAGCTTCGTCGCGCGCCAGCCAGAAACGCGTACGCCGAACGATGACATCCTTGCGATGTTCCACATACGCTTGGCACATGCGCTTGAGTGACACCGTACGCGGACGACCGCCATCCAGGGCGATCATGTTGATGGCGAAATTGTACTGAAGATTGGTGTGTTCCCACAGCTGATTCAGAATGATGTCCGGATCTTCACCCTTCTTCAGTTCAATGACCAAGCGGATGCCGTTGCCGACCACGCCGCCATAGACCTTGAACATGCCTTTGATGCGCTCATCGCGATCGGCATTAACGATCGATTCGTTGATGGTCGCCAACTTGATGCCGTAAGGAATCTGGGTGACCACCAGCGCATCGCGGCCATCGATTTGTTCCTGATGAATCTTCGCGCGCATCACCACGCGACCACGGCCCGTTTCATAGGCGTCACGAATGCCTGACGTACCGCAGATCAATCCGCCGGTTGGGAAATCCGGCGCGCGGACAAATTTCATCAAGTCAGGAACGGTGCAGGCAGGGAAGTCGATCACGTGAATGATCGCTTGGCAAACCTCGGTCAAATTATGCGGCGGGATATTGGTCGCCATGCCGACCGCGATGCCAGAACTACCATTGACCAATAAGTTCGGCAGCTTGGCTGGCAACACCATCGGTTCTTGCCGCTGACCGTCAAAGTTATCGCGATGGTCGACGGTGTTGAACTGAATGTCCTCCATCATTTCACCAGCTAAGCGATGC
>JANMYZ010000608.1:0-1831 GCA_031382605.1 Planctomycetota bacterium
TGCACCGGATCGCCCATCGCGAGTTGGCCGGTGTGCAGCATCACGCCATAAATGCCCCAGGTCAGCACGGTGGTGAGCGTGAAAATCAGCCACATCGGGAAAGTATTGGAGTCAGGCATGGGATTCGTCTTTCAAAAACGCCAAGAGGGATAGTGAGAGCAACACGCTCATGTTTTAAGCTCAAAACGAGTGAGTAAATCCGTCGGCGCAACCGTCAGTTTTTCCGCGTACACCGCCGGTAAGGCGATGGCCTTCACCTCGCCCGCGATGCGCCCGACGCTGACGACCACCAACTTGCCGCGCGCCAATGGACGATCGGTTTGTTCACCGACTTTCCAGAAATGAAAATCGAAGTGGACGGCTTTGTCTTTCTTTTCCCGCACCAGCAAATGAACCTCGAACTCTTCGTCGTACTTCAATGGCCGACGATAATCGCACTCGGCGTGGACGCGCGGCCACCCGATGACGCTGCCGTCTTGGTTTTCTCCGGGATGGACGACGGTGCCGAGCGAGCGGGCAAACGCATGCTCACAGGCTTCCATGTATTTGAAGAAATTGGCAAAATGAACGATGCCAGCCATGTCGGTTTCATAGAACTCGACACGCCGACGTAGGCGGAATTCATAGGTCATCGCACGCCCGTCCTTTCACGTGATCCACGTTTCAGAAGCTCTTGCATACACAACGCCGCAAAGCGCTGCGCCATGGCGTCGGCAGTAAAGCGTTCGAGTACCACCGCTCGACCGTGTCCGCCCATCACCCGCGCACGAATCGGATCGGACAGCAGCCTGTCGATACTATCAGCCAGCGAAAGAGCATCGTCTTGCTCACTGATAAGGCCGCCGCCTGTGGCTTCGATCAATTCAGGGAACGCTCCACTTTTCGGCTGCACCACCGGCACGCCGCAGGCCAAGGCTTCAATAACGTACATGCCAAAAGCCTCGCCATAGGTCGCGGGCACGGACAACACCGACAGCGAACGCAAGAGTTCTTGCTTCGCTTCGCGAGTCAGATTCGGCAGGAATTGCGCGCGACCTTCTAACCCAGCGGCGGAAAGTTTATCGCGCAGGGAGTCGACATAGATTTCATCTTCTGGCGTTGCGCTGCCGCCGACGCGCAAGCGCAGGTGCTGCAAATGCGGGCGCTTGGCTAACGCAATAAACGCCTCCACCAGCACACCTAAACCCTTAATCGGATGCTGACGCGCAAGGTAACCCAAGGTCGGTATCTGCGGTGGCTCATCGGCGGGTTGATAGCCGTTCAATTCAATACCGTTGTGTACGACTTCCATTTTCGCCGCCAAAGACGGCAGACGTTTGGCCATGACCTCGCCGTAATATTTGCTTACCGGCACGACCATATCCGCAGCGGACAAAACCTGTTCTAAACGCTTCCACGCCTGCGTTCGCCAGGGCTCTTGCAAACTATCAAGAAATGAATCCTCGCCCTGCAGCGTGCAGATCACCGCTTTGGGCTGCAACGCCACGCGCAAATACGGAGCGACACCCATCAACATGGCGTTGGAAATGGAAATAATATCCCACGGCCCGCGCTGCGCGAGAAACCGCGCGAGCGTGCGCACCTCTTTGCGCTGCATGCCGTCATCACCATCCAGCATCGACAACAGAATCTCGCCCAGATCGCGCGGGCTGGTCATGTGCATCTTGCCCGAAGCCCAGGTCAATAAGCGACGTCCATCAAATAGCCGATCGAACCACCGTGGCGTATGACGAAAGAGCCACGACTTCTGCTGGAGATACACATTGATGCCGCCAAAAAAAATCGGGCATTCGGTGTCATCGCCATAGCCCTCCTCCAACACCGGCGGCAA
>JANMYZ010000519.1:0-5860 GCA_031382605.1 Planctomycetota bacterium
TAAATCCCTGAAGCATTGAACCACGTACTGCCAATCACGTCACACGCCCAGCCGAGGATCAATGCAGGAATCAACACTACATACAGACGAGAAATGCGATTCACCAGGTACAATGGAAAGGAAAAGCGCTCGCGGCGAATATCGTTCACCACCGAACCGCCGACCAAGAAGCCACTGAGCACAAAAAATAAAATAACAGCTTGGTGCCCAAACGAGGTGAGCAAATATAATAACTGCATAGCCACCGTGGCATGCTCGCTGGCGACCTGCGGCCAATTCGCCAAGACCATGCTGCGCACGTGCGATACCACCACCAGCCCGGCGGCAACCCAGCGCAAACCATCTAAGCTGGACGAGAGTCGCGGATGAACTCGTTCAAAAAAGAACATCGGCAACCTGATTACTGGGGTGCCTTGAGTTCAAGCCGCTCTCATGATCCATATGTAAAAACCTTCAGCCAACAAAACGCCGGAAATACGGAATCGCCTTGGCCAAACCATCGGCCAATTTCACCGTCGGATCCCAACCAAGTTTGGCTTTCGCCATGGTGATATCTGGCTTGCGCTGTTTCGGGTCATCGGACGGCAATGGCTTCGCCACCAGCTTCGATTTTCCGCCGATTTGACGCAGAACTTCTTCGGCCAACTGACGAATCGTAAATTCACCGGGATTGCCAAGATTCACCGGACCGGTGAATCCGACTTCGGTGTCCATCATCTTCAACAAGCCGTCGACCAAATCGTCAACGTAACAGAATGAACGGGTCTGCGCGCCATCGCCATAGATGGTAATGTCTTCACCGCGCAGCGCCTGCATGATGAAGTTCGAAACCACTCGGCCATCGTTGGGATGCATGCGCGGGCCATACGTGTTGAAAATACGCACGACTTTGATGTCGACCTGATGTTGACGATGGTAATCGAAAAACAGCGTTTCAGCGCAGCGTTTGCCTTCGTCGTAGCAACTACGAATACCAATCGGATTGACGTTACCCCAATAAGATTCGGTTTGCGGGTGCTGCAGAGGATCGCCGTACACCTCACTGGTCGACGCTTGCAGAATGCGCGCCTTCACCCGCTTGGCCAAACCCAACATGTTAATAGCGCCATGCACGCTGGTCTTGGTGGTTTGCACTGGATCAAATTGATAGTGCACCGGTGATGCCGGGCAGGCGAGATTGAAAATCCAATCCACTTCAACAAACAACGGCATGCAAACGTCATGGCGCATGACTTCAAAATGGGGATTGGTCAGCAAATGACCGATATTGTCGCGCGTGCCGGTGTAAAAATTATCGACACAGATCACGTCGCAGCCACGTTCCAACAAACGTTCGCATAGATGCGAGCCGATGAATCCGGCTCCGCCGGTGACTAAGACGCGGGTACGAAAAGCGCTGCGCATGTGATGATTTCCTGAAAGATGTGTGACGGAGATGGGTAAAAGAGCAGAGTGAAAGGGCCGCGAGGGCCGCGAGGGCGGCACCTTGAATGATCTCTGAGATGACGCAAGTGCAGTCAGATGCCGCAGTGAGTCGCAGCGCTTGCCGCGCTTTTGTTGAGCAACGCTTCACTCCATCATCATAAAATGCGAACAGATTGCGGCGATGCGACCAACAGCCACGCTCGCAGCATGCCGGACCATGCTGTTCAAGGGGTGTTCTGCGCCGACTGGCAGCCAGTGAGCGATTCTTCGAGTGTCCCCAGTTCAGGGACGCTCGTCGTGGCGGTAGCGCTCAAAGACATGTCGGTTAAGCTTGCTCTTCTGGATGAGCGCGAGCACGAACGCGGGCAGCGCTTACGCACCACTGAGCTGCAACAGCGCTATTTCGCTGCTCACACGGCGCTGCGGAAAGTACTGGGCTGGCGTCTGAACTGCCTGCCCGACCGCTTGATCTTTCATCACAACGTTCATGGCAAACCTTACCTGGCTCATCATTCATTCGCATTTAATCTCAGTCACAGTGGTTCCCATGCACTCATTGCCATGGCGGAGCACGGCACGGTCGGCGTTGATCTTGAGCGTCGCGACCCCCTGCGCGAATTAGATCTGATGGCTGAACAGGTATTCGCTGCCAGCGAACTTCGTTTTTTTCGCACGCTGCCAGCGAGCCAACGTCAACACGCTTTTTTCATTGCCTGGACCCGCAAAGAAGCCGCATTGAAAGCCCTTGGACTTGGACTTCCCGGAGGCATGGAGCACGTCATCTTTCGCGATGATTCTCCCACACTCTGCGGAAATTTCACCGCTCTCCCAGGACTGCGTGCGTTGCACATCGTCGATCTAGCAACCTCTTCTGATTTCGCCGCTGCGCTCTGCCACGGACCGCAACCTGGCCCAGTGCACTGCCGCCGATGGCCGAGCGACACGGCATCGGCCACATCGGCCTCAATCTCTCATTTGCCAACCGCTGACATCAACTAGGGTCCCGCCATGCGTTATCGCCCACTGTTTCTCTTTCTTCCTCTGACGGTGCTCGGCGCGGCAGAGGACGGCCTTGCCAATCTGACGTACCTCAATGATCGCCTAGAACTGCATCCGCGAGTAGCCGTAGGCGGACGTTACGACAGCAACATCAATGCCGCCGCTGATGATCCCCAAGACGAAATCGCTGCCATCGGCACGGTCGGCGCGGGCCTGAAATATGCCTGGAGCGAAGTCACTACGGTCACTGCCGATGTTGATGCGCAGCTGGTGGTCACTGACCGACCTGAACAACGTTACCGCAATCAAGGCCAGGCCAACGTCGCCATTCTGCGACGAACCGATGGAAAATTTCTTTCTGCTCACGCTGGCTTCAGTCGCACTGACGACCCAGAACCGGAAACTGGCGAACGAGTCATGGTGGACCATTGGACCGGCGATGTGGGCGGCGATGTCACCGGACTCACCAACCGCATTTCCACCAGTTTGAGTTTTAATCGTAGCGATTACTTGGAAAATTCTCGCTCGTTCGAGGCCGATGATCGCGACCAAAACACCGTCATGGCCACCATTGGCTATGGCCTGCGCTTAGACGGCGGTGATGAAGTGACGCTACGCGTGGTTGGCGATCGCCTGATTTACGATGCGTCGACCACCAATCAGGACAACACCGGCGTCTCGACTTTCTTGGGTTGGAATCGTCAGGTCAGTGAAAAAATTAACCTCTCGATTGAAGCTGGCGTGGAATACCGTCATTATGATGCCAGTAATACAATTCCACAAAATGACCTCGTCAGCCCAACCTGGCAGGTCAACGGCCGCACGGTGAACGCCGATGAAAGTACCTGGTCACTGACGCTATCGGGCGGCCTGCAAGACACCGTCAGTGGCAGCCAGGCCCTGCAATCACGCCTCAATCTGAATTACGGCCGCCCACTGAATACCGCCTGGTCGGTGAACCTGGGAGTTGAAGGATTCAACTTACAAGATGTCTACACCGTCGGAAGCCAACCGAAGGACCAGCGGTGGACCGTACGCGGCATGGCCGGCACCAATTACAGCTTCCGTCCAGGACTCAGCGGCAACATCAATGGCGGCTACGAATACAGTTCCAGCGATTTACAAGGAGACTACGACCGCGTCTTTGCTCAAGCCGGAATCACTGCTCGCTTCTGAATGTCATTCTTTTCAGCGGCGAAATTTCATCAAACTATCCTGCTCGTCCTAATGACCTTGCTGCGCAGCTTTTTTCACCACGAAATGACTTGGACCAGAGCGGTTTTCATGCCCCATCCTTTCGCAAATAATCGCTGAGTTAATATTGTACCGGCGCGTGAACTGTGCTCATTGAAACTAAAAACGCAGTGGGAATTGAGTCTCGCTGCTCATGTTGTTTCAGTTCGCCGATCAACGCTCGACAATTCTATCCGCCCATGTCAGCGTATTTCCATTGGACGGGCGATGAAAGACCGCACGTTCATAAACGTCTCTACAAATCTCTGAGAATCGTCACTTTAACCGAAAAGGGATCACTCATGCGTCCACTTCTTATTCTCTCTACCCTTCTTTTTTTCCTTGGTTGTACCCGTGCCGTCGAAACGCCAAATCTAGCCAGTGCCTTTGACGCCACCTTGACCGATATCGACGGCAAGCCATATCCGCTCGCTCAACATCGAGGCAAGGTCGTCATGGTGGTCAACGTTGGCTCAAAGTGTGGCTTTACTGGCCAGTACGCCGGGCTGGAGTCTTTGTATCTCGAACGCAAGGAGCGCGGCTTGGTGGTCATTGGCGTACCGAGCAACGACTTCGGCGTGTTCTCCGGGCAAGAGCCGGGAGAAGATGCCGAGATCAAGAAATTCTGCACCCTGACTTACGGCGTAACGTTTCCGATGATGACCAAGGTTAAAGTTTCTGGCAACGAGGCCGACCCGTTCTTTCGGTGGTTGATCACCCGACCTGGCAGCGGCGCGGTGTCTTGGAACTTCAATAAATTCCTTATCGGCCGTGACGGTACGACCATCCGCAAATTCGGATCAAGCACGGCGCCAAATGATAAAGAATTGACCAACGCGATCGATGCAGCCCTCGCTAAACCATGATAGAGGCTCTTGCGGCTCCGTTTCATCCGATTGCTTTCACAGCATTTATACGACGATGGTTGACTGCGGATAGTTGCTGAAGGATGATTTGATTTCATCGTCAACGTTTTGAGCTTTAAATCATGAAGATAGTTGTCATAGGCACTGGCATTGCTGGAATGGTCAGCGCATGGTCGCTGCATCATGCCGGCCATCAGGTCAGTGTTTTCGAAGCGGGTTCTTACATCGGTGGTCACACCAACACCGTCACCGTACAACTCGGTGGTCAAAGTTATGCCGTCGATACCGGTTTTATTGTATTTAATGATTGGACCTATCCCAATTTCATTCGCTTGATGGAACTACTCGGGGTCGCGTCTCAACCAACCACCATGTCATTTAGTGTGCATGACCCACGCTCGGGATTGGAATACAACGGTACGTCCATCAATACGCTGTTTGCGCAGCGGCGAAATTTTTTACGCCCATCATTTTATCGCATGATCCGTGATATCTTGCGCTTTGGCCGTGAGGCGCCGTTACTGCTCACTGGCAGTAACGATGACGCATTGCTGACCATCGATGACTACGTTCGTAAAAATAATTACTCGAAAGAGTTCGTCGAACACTACCTATTACCCATGGGTGGTGCCATTTGGTCAGCCGGGACTTCGGCGATGCGCACGTTTCCGGCACGCTATTTTGTCCAGTTCTTCAAGAATCACGGAATGCTGTCGGTTGACGAACGGCCGCAATGGCGGGTTATTTCCAACGGGTCCGCAAGTTACATAAAACGGCTAACAGAACCGTTCGAAAATAATATTTTCCTCAATAGCCCGGTACAATTTATCAGACGCGATGACCACGGTGTTACCGTTCAGATTAATAACGAGGCACAGCGTTTTGATCAGGTGATTATCGCGACACACGGGAATCAGGCATTGCGCTTACTAAGTGACCCAACGCCGAATGAACAGGATATCTTATCTCACTTCAGCACTACGCGTAATGAGGCGGTTTTACACACCGACGTCACTCTCATGCCGCGCCGCCGCCGAGCGTGGGCGGCGTGGAATTACCGCATGAGCACCGATGAATCAGCTCAAGTTCCCGTCACCTATGATATGAACGCGCTGCAAGGATTAGATGCGCCAGAACGATTTCTGGTCACACTGAACCCCAACGAACCCATCGCGCCAGGGCGGATATTACGCCGCATAACGTATCAGCACCCGCATTACACCAGTCAGGCCGTTGCCGCGCAAAAGCGCTGGTCTGAAATTAATGGCGTGAATCGCACGTATTATTGTGGCGCGTATTGGGGATATGGTTTTCATGAAGACGGTGTCGTCAGCGCC
>JANMYZ010000545.1:0-2669 GCA_031382605.1 Planctomycetota bacterium
GGTGCGATCACGCCATTCAATACCACCACCGATGTGCCCAAGTTTCTTCAGACCATTGCGCGTTTCTATGCTCATGAGTCCTGCGGTCAGTGCACTCCTTGTCGCGAAGGCACCGGGTATGTTGATCGCGTGCTCGACAAAGTGATTGATGGTCATGGACGCGACGGTGACATCGATTTGATCAAAGACCTCGCTGATAGTTATGAATGGACCACGATCTGCGCTTTCGCGCCTGGTGCGGCGTGGCCGGTGCAAAGTTTCATCGCCAAGTATCGCGAACACTTTCAGCGTTACATTGACAAGAACCCTGAGCACGCCACGGCGCGCGATCTGGTGACGCAGCGCCCAGGAGCGTTCTGGTGAGTCATAAGCTACGAGCAATCAGCTGCGAGCTGCGAGTCTCGCCCGCGACCAATCTGCGTTTTGTTTTTCAACTTGAAGCTCGTAGCTCGAAGCTCGCAGCTTCACGAGCGAAGCTCGGAGCCATTCATGTCTGATACCATCACCATCAATGTTGACGGCAAAGACGTGCAGGTTCCGCCTCGCGTTCAGCTGATTGAAGCGCTGCGCGGCCCGGCTCAAACCGAGACGCCCGCTTTTTGTTATCACCAAGATCTTAAGGTCGCGGGCAATTGCCGCATCTGCTTGGTTGAGGTCGAAGGCCCGCGTGGATTTGCGCTGGGTATTTCGTGCCACCTGCAGACCGCGCCTGGGATGAAAGTACGTACGCAGGTCAGCAGCGAAAAGATCGTCAAGCTGCGCAAAGGCGTGATGGAATTTTTGCTGGTCAATCATCCGCTCGATTGCCCGATTTGCGACAAGGCCGGTGAGTGCACGCTGCAAGAGCACTACATGGGTCAAGGCAAGCATGAGAGCCGACTCGATGACTCGGTTGGTAAGCAATACAAAGGCGGCGCTGATCATCGTTTCGTCGACAGCAAAGGTCATGAACGCGGCGGCAAAAAAATAGATCTGGGACCGAGCATCGTGCTCGACCAAGAGCGCTGTATTATTTGCACGCGCTGTGTTCGTTTCATGAGCGACGTGGCCAAGTCACCGCAGCTCGACATCGCTGGCCGTGGTGATCACGCGTATCTGACGACCTTTCCAGATGAACCGTTGAATCATGAATATGATTTGAACACCACCGACATTTGCCCAGTCGGCGCGCTGACCGGCAAACATTTCCGCTTTCAACAGCGCGTTTGGATGCTCAAGAGCGTGGAGTCGATTGACCCCAGCGATGCGCTCGGCGCGAACCTGACCATCGACTATAACATTTCTGGTTCACAAGGCGGCAAGGTGTGGCGTTTAATGCCGCGCCGGAATCCGAACGTGAACAAGAGCTGGATCGCCAATCGCACGCGCATGCTGTATCAGCAGTTGGCGGTCAATCGTCTGACCGACGGCAAAAAAGCCGGAGTCGATTGCACCATCGACGAGGCTCAGGCCGCCGCCGTGGTTGCGCTGAAAAGCGCCAAACGCGTGGCGATTGTTACCAGCGGTCATCTGACTACCGAAGATAATATCGCGGCGCTGGCGTTGGCGGAATCGCTTGGCGCGAAGGCCGAAGTTTTCGGCGGCTCATGGCTGACCGTCGGCAAGGCGGATGGCATCGCGCTGAGCGGCGATCCGGTGGCGAATCGTAAAGGCGTGACGCTGCTCGGCATCAAGGACAACCTTGATGAGTTGGTTGCTAAGGCGAAAGAATTCGATGCCTTAGTGGTCGTCGGTCACGATCTGTGGGCGGCGAATGCTGATAAAGCAGCGAAGCTCGAAGTGATCCCAACGCGCATCGTCTTGTCGTCCTGGGTCGACCAGACCGTGACCAAATCCACCATCGCGATTGGTATTCGTGCGTGGGCAGAAGTGCGCGGCAGCATGGTGAATATCAACGGCGTCGTGCAGTTATTGCAGGCTTGCCCGGTGGTACCAAATATGCAGTTGGAAGCAGCGTGGTCGGTGCTGGTGGGATTATCATCCGCAGGCACGAAGGCGCTGAGCTGGACGTCAGAAGTTGACGCGTGGAAAGCGGCTCAAGCACGGGTTCTGCAATTTGCTGGCATGACGTATCGCTCCATCGGCCCAATGGGCTGCTCCATTGATCAGAACGTCGCGGCTCAACAGCCAGTGACGGCAGGAGTCTGAGCGTGGATTTCCTCATCCTGAATTTCGACGTCATCCTGACTCTGCTCAAGCCGGTGCTGATTTTCGCCCTGCTTTTCCAGGTCTTGCCGTTGCTCGTTCTCATCGAACGGCGTGGCGCCGCGATCATTCAAGATCGTCCGGGTCCCAATCGTGCAGCCATACCCATTCCGTTTTCTGGTGGGTTGAAGTTGCGTGGATTTGGCATGGTCTTCAATCTTGCTGATGCCGTGAAGTTGTTGTTCAAGGAAAGTTTCACCGCGCCGTTTGCTCACAAATGGTGGTACATCTTGGCGCCTGCGATTCCGGTGGTGACGGCAATTTTGACCCCGGCTGCGTTGCCGTGGTTTGCTCCCATCGTTCATCAGCCAGAGGGCGGTCCGCTGCAAGTGATCAGTGGTCAGGTCTTTGATCTGAATGCTGGACTTTTACTGACCTTTGCGATTGGTTCGTTGTCAGTTTATGGCGTGGTGCTGGGTTCGTGGGCGTCGAATTCGAAATTCTCTTTGCTCGGCGGCCTGCGC
>JANMYZ010000654.1:0-8184 GCA_031382605.1 Planctomycetota bacterium
CGAGCGAGGACCAGGCCACGTTCGTCGCACGCCAACTCCTCAAGCGCACAGGCGTGGTCTTCCGCCAGACCATCGAACGTGAACGCCAACCACTTCCATGGCGCGATTTGCTGCGTGCATTCCGACGCATGGAACTTGCCGGAGAAATTCGCGGCGGTCGCTTTGTTACGGGATTCAGCGGCGAACAATTTGCGCTGCCCGAAGCAGCGGAGCAATTGCGTCATCCACCGAACGACGAACTTGCCATCGACATCAGCGGCGCAGATCCCTTGAATTTTCACGGCATTCTGATTCCGGATGAACGGGTACCGGCGGTGATGCGGCGGAATATCAAAGTCGTTTAGATCTGGCGCTGTTCTTGATGCCATCCGCGCCGGTGTTGACGTTTACAGGAGCGCTCGTTCGTGGGTACTCCCCAGTAACCGACAGTGTCCAACACTCCTCGGCTCGTGGTCAGACACTACCTGACGATGGGCAGCGTATTCCATCATACGCACTTTCCCAAACCTCGAGGCTCATCTCATGCGTACGTTACTCCCGTGCCTGTTCGCAGTTCTCGCCATGTGGTCAGCCCCGCTGATAGCGGTTGAGTCATTTGAAATCAAACCGGAGGGCGCTGAGTTTGCTAAGTTCAACGCCGTCAAAGCGCCGATTTATACAACGTTATTGCTGCGCAAAGACGATCGCTTGGCGATCATTGGTGATTCAATTACTGAGCAGCGCATGTATTCGCGCATGATCGAAACGTATCTGACGGTCGCGTTGCCAGAGCTGGCCATCACGACACGCCAATATGGTTGGAGTGGTGAAACGGCTGAAGGCTTCAAAAAGCGCATGGTGCAAGATTGTCTGCGTTTTAAGCCAACCATCGCAACGCTGTGTTACGGAATGAATGATCATCGCTATAATCCCTTCAATGAAGCTACCGCGAAGTGGTATCGCGAGAACTATGGTGCGGTCGCCAAAGGCTTGAAAGATGCGGGTGCGCGCGTGGTTATTGGTTCGCCGGGTCCAGTCGGAAAAATGCCTAGTTGGGTCAAGACCGCGCGTGGTACGGTTGAGGACCTCAATCTGAACCTCTGCGCTTTCCGAAATATTGATGTCGAACTGGCCAATGAATTGGAGGTTCGTTTTGCCGATGTGTTCTGGCCGATGTACACCAATTTATGGGCGGCAAAGAAACGCTACGGAGCGGCCTATGAAGTCTCGGGCAATGACGGAATCCATCCCGACTGGGCTGGACACCTGATCATGGCATATGCGTTTTTGAAAGGCCTCGGTTGCGATGGAAATATTGGCACCATAACGGTCGATTTAGCCAAACAGACCGCGACGGCCAGCGCTGGCCATCAGGTAACGAAAGTCAGCAACGGTGACATTACTCTCACCAGCACGCGCTATCCGTTCTGCGCGACCGGCGCTCTTGATCAGCATCATTCCATTCGCTCCGGCATGACCTTGGTGCCATTCAATCAGGAACTCAATCGCTTCGTACTGATCGCCACGGGCGGTGCTGCTGCCAAATACACCATCACCTGGGGCACCGAATCGCGCATCTATACCAAGGAACAACTCGCGACCGGCGTCAACCTGGCTGACGATTTTATGATCAATCCCTTCAGCGATGCGTTCAAGAAAGTTGATGATGCTGTTTCGGCGAAACAGTCTTACGAGACCAAGCAAATCAAAAACGAATTTCACGGTAAGGCAGGTAAAGCTGACATCGAGAAAACCGCGACGGAAACCGAAGCCGTACGAGCTCCTTTAGCCGCAGCAATTGCCGCGACCATGGTGCCGGTGCAACATGTCATCCAGGTGGTTGCTGCGCCTTAAAGAACGGCGTGGTTGGCTTACTATTTCTCACCACTCGCTAGGTTCTTTCCGCAGGCGTTGCACCCAGCGAATAGTACCGCACATATTACGAGCGTGGGCCTGTGTGCGGAAGCTGTCCGAAACATTCATCGGAAAGGATACGAAAATATCTTCGTACGTATGAGGCGTGGGATGCTTGGGAAGTGCGGGACGATCACCAGGTTCAAACGTATAATGCCAGGAATTCACGATATTGTGATCCATAGAACTGGCGACCGTAGGACTCCATTCGATTCGAAACCACATGCGTATTTCTTGGGCGCGAAGGGTTTCAAAAAAACTTGCTTCGTTATTAAACTCAGCAGCAAAACGTGGTGGCTGGCGATGACTCACCAAGTCTTCGTCAGCGGCCAGCACCTCATCGTAATCACGCCAACCCGCAGTCGCTCCGCCTCCAACGGTAATAATAAAAGTAGCAGGTCCGTCGCTGGGAGCCGCTCCAGGAAGGCGCGGTTCACGATAGATGCGAAACCACGAACGAGCCACTGATTCAAGACGCGGCCGTTCATCCTTCTCCATAAATTTAGCACGATCGACGGGCTGAGGGTCTGGCTTACGAAGATAAGGAACACCGAACAGCGGACTCGTCGAATCAGTCACTATGGGATTATAAACGGCAGTGAGTTCGACGGCATAAGGCGGACGCTCCATGACGTACATGGGACAGCGAGCAACACTGCCTTTTGCTGGCCACGCTGGACGAACCAGAGCGCCACCCCGCTTGCGGCGTTCTGCCAATGCTGGCGAGAACAGCGATTTCACCGACGTTGCCGTGTCACCCGATATACGTGTGTTTGGTCCTTCAGAGCCATCACGTACGTCGATCCAACCAAACGCTTCTTGATGTTCATTATCAGTACCTACTCCGGTTGCGGTGTCATAGCCGATGCGTGCCGCTTCACAGACATACGTACATCCAGCCACCAACATGATCCGCGCCTGTACCTCTGCTTCGTACAACAACGTTTCTTCCGTCGACGCTCGCGTGCGCACAATGAAAGCTAACGTTAGGCTGGCAAGCAAAGCACAGATACCTGCAACGATGATCAAAATTGTGCCGCCACGAGTCATGGAGCTGCTCCGGCTGGGGGCGTATCGTCCAATGTGTAATCGTTGTTCACTGTGGCGAGACCATTATCCCATTTTGCCCAACCACCCTTCAGTGCCCGTTGTTGACGTGCGCCGCGTAAGCTGGTGCTGAAACTTGAAAAATTCAACTGAACGGTTTCGCCACTGAACGGGCTGGTCATTTTCACTGAACATAGTGCGATAAATCGTCCAGTCTTGATCATACGCCCAACCGATACCTCAGCCTTGGGCCACGACGCTGGACCGCCAGACGAAATAACGGGGGTCGCGTAATTAACTTTATTGAGGAAATTTTTCACTTCATCACTTGTCTGGGTCCAGTACCCAACGTTGTAAATTTCCCGTTGTACCAAAGCGTTGTCAGAGCCAGGGTACGTTGGATTGACCAAGCCATACCCAGAAAACGTACTCAGTCGCCAGAGGCCCTTAGTTGAGGATACCCAGGAACCAGAAAATGAAAAATTTCCATTTAAGGAAAAAGTCGCCATGCCGTCAGCATTCATTTGTCCACTATCCGGTCCGGTATCATCATAAATTGAACATCCGAACATCGTTCCGGCAGGCAAATAATCACAGTAACCATAGAATCCCAGTGCACTGTGCATACCCCAAATTTGATTTGATAACCAAGAGTGCGGCACCTTAATGGAACCATATGCCGGAATATCCTTAGAGCCGTCTACTACACCTGGCACAACTGGGGGATGATAGAGCGGGATGTCAAAGGACGATTTTGAGTTCGCGAACAACGCATAACGACCCAACATCAAATTCGTGTCATGGTTTTGCGCTAAACTGTTGTGCCACCACGTACGTGAATCACTTGGTGACCATTTTTCATTGGGGTTCCATCCGGTGATCAATTCGGGATTTGCGGGATTCACGGGATCGACGCGAAGTGGAAATACGTCCCGCATCGGAGTAAACGGAAGACCGCCATTTGGGTAAATTCCGCCGGGTGGAGGAGCAACACCGCCAGGAAGACGTAATTTTTGCTCGCTTGGATCTTCTGGATTGTCGCAATCGGTCCAGAAATCGAGGCGGTCATGCGCTTGCTGCAGGCCAGCACGCATAATGGCATTTTCAACCCCAAGACGGTTCGCCGCCGTCATGCTTTGTGATGCCACGCGAAAACCAGCGGTAGCAGTATAGATTACCAAGGAACCAAGTGTGACCGAAATCATTAGCTCAATCAGCGTAAATCCTTCGTTGAGGTTTAATTTAGATCCTGTTTGAGTCGTCATGTTTGCCTTAGCGAAAAACGACCGTCAGTCGTGGATCATAAAAATTGTACCGCGCAACCGTAGATGCACGCAGGCGTATGGACTTCTTTAATAAGCCGCGATCAAGTATCCCATCGAAATTTCGATCGGCGCCATAAAGCCCAAGGAAAATATTTTTATTGCTCACGCTGGATCCTGCATCCTTGCCGAAACCATCGTTATTAAGCACTCTTTTTTCCGGGTCATAGATCTGCGTTCCTGTAGCCAATGTTGGGACTATTGGATCCCAGTAAGCAATGGATTTTTCCGGATTTCGGAAGGCGTACAAGTGATGATCACACCACGTACACGTATTCATGCGGTCGTCAAAACTCTGTCCCGCTAGCGGGGCTGAAAATAGATATTTACTGGCATCAATCGGCGCGCTCGGTGCGGTTTCGCAATCCTCGTATGACATCCAGTCAACCGCCCAGAATACTAATTGCCGACAGCGTTCCGCTGGGGCGAATGGCTTCGCCAAGGTAAAGTTTTTCGACTCCCCCCAGGTTGAGCTGGGAATTGGTTTATTAGGAAAACTATAGCTGCGGCCGATATTACGCACCGGACGAGCGGTTACCGGTTTCCACTGATATGGCAGTGCGTCTGCCACAGGGGTTGAAGTGAAAAGATCGTATTCAATTAACGGATAGTCCGTAAATAATGGGTTTTGAGTCGGACGCGGAGCACCCCAATCGTACGGTTGGCTTGCGGAATATAATTTGACCAATCGCATGCAGAGCTCGTGGTAATAGACAATCTTATCGTGCGTCAGATTGATGACTGGCGAACTGAAACCCGGTATCAAACATGAGGAGATGTTTACGCCACTTCCGGAGGCAGAAGGCTGACCACCTAACTCAGTTAGGGTTTTCCATTTGGTCATGCAGGTGGCGGCATGCGAAAGAAACCGCAGTGCCTGGACGTACTTCCATTTATCATCATCAGGCACATCCTTGCGAAAATCATCAGTATTCTTTCTCGCGAGATCCACCGGATCAACAACTACAGCCGGATCGTAAAAAGAAGCAGGAACCCCTTTTTTTACGCAATACCACAATGCCACCTGAAAATACTGGGTGGCGCCAGCCAAAGAATAATACAGCGGGTCAGCTGGAAGAGGCGGTTCCGCTGAAGCAGGGTTCATACTATAGGGTCGAAAACCGCGGACGAAGATCTGCTTAATATCGGGATCAAGACTTCCCGTACTCTCTTCACTGCTACTACCCACTACGCCTTCCCATAAAATAATGTCGCGCTTTTCCTTCTCGCCCCAGCGAAAAGCACTGTCCGTAATCACAGGAGGATTAGATTGCCACCCAGCCTCGATATTTCTAAAACCGCTCTTTAGCCCATGTCCAGGCGGCGACGGATACGGTGAATAGTACGGCCATGCTTTCTGCGCCAACAACGGAACATTGTTATTTTGCGCGTAACCAACCACCGCAAAAACTAGGCGCTGTGATAACGATTGAGAACCCATGTTCGCACGAGCGGCACTGACGCCAGATTCCTCAAGCCCAGTGGCACCGGTGGCCTGAGAATAATATAATTGCCCGCCTTCGCTCAATATCTTATGGATCTCATCATTGGTGCTGTCTAAGCGCTTCGCGATTTCCAACGGCACTGGCATAATTCCAGTCCGATGTCCAACCATGCGCGATTCCAAATCGGGACAAAAGGGTCGGTGACCAGAGGGGACATCCCACGCATTGGGCGCCTCTACTTCAATGGAAGGGTTGGTGTTCGCGAGGGTAGCAAAGCCATCGATGATTTCTTCCGCTTTGGCTCCGGCGTAGAGCCGCAAGCGCGCCATTTGCTCAGCTTTAATACCAATCGGAAACAACATCATCACACTGATGACGCCGAAGCTCACTAAGACCAGCGAGATGGCGACTTCGAAAAGGGTGAAGCCACGTCGCGCCCGATTCTTCTGGGCAGCGTAAGCCACAAGATCATGCTGAGTGACGACATGACCTTCAAAAATTCGCATTCTCTGCCCCTACCCAAGTTCGTTGGGTACTTAGACGCCGTCCGAAATATTAACCGGACAGAATCTTTGGAACATCAGGGCAGGCTGTTTAAAGAAAAACGTCAACAACACCATGTATTACTGACTTTAAAATGCCCAGCGCCGAAAAGGTAAGTGAATATCCATTACGTACAGAAAAGGCGCTAAATGCTCAGTTTTTTTCACTTTTCCTTCGGAACGACTGCCGGTATTGGCTGTTTCGCCAAGCCGATTTGGAAGCGCTTTCCGTTGTCGTTCGTTCCTTGAAAGTAGAACCAGTATTCATGGCCGACCGTGATGATGTCGCCGTGACACAACGCTCCGGCAGCAAACGGCGGTGTATTGACGGAAATCTTACCTTGGTCGGAAAACTTTTCAGACAGATCTTTCGTCGTGTAGGTTTTATAATATTCGCCGTTATTTGAAAAACCGATGCAGCCAAACAGCGTGTAGGTCGAACCATCTTTAAGAACAACGCTGCCCTCTCCGACGGCGCCGGTTTCGACTGGCTTGGTTGACCAATCCACCAAATTGGTCGAGGTCACGTAGCGAATGGCGTCACCTCCGGTGGTATGAAAAAGATAATACGTAGCGTTTTCGAACCAGATGAAGGGGTCATTACATTTGCCAATACTCAGTACCGGATTGCTAGGGTTCTTCGTCCAATGACGTAAATCGGTGGAAGTAGCATAGCCAATCGCGACGGGCTTCTTGTCACATTTTCCGGCATAATACATGTAGTAAACCCCGTCCTTCAGAATCGGCTTCGCTGGTGCTTGTGGCCGTTCCTCATCCCATTCACCCGGCTTTCCCTTAGGAATCGACACGCCTTGGTAAGTCCACATCAGTCCGTCGGGCGAAGTCGCGTAATCAATTCGGGAATCTCCCTTACCGCCATTGCCCTCATGGGCCCAGGGATTGGCGCTGGTGTAATACATAAAATAGGTATCGCCGACCTTGATGATCGATGGATCCTTTGCCCAGTCGTCATCCGGATCACAAAAAATCGGCTGAGCCGCTGCTTGCCACACCGAGGTCGCTGCGTGAACGCCGGGCGGCGAAACCGGTGTTGGTTCTGCTGCAAAAATCCATGTGCCCGTGGACGTGATCGATACGAAGAACGTGATCGCTGAGAGAAGAAGGTGCCGCATGGTTTCCCTTTTATTCGGTTGAGCGGCCGCCGGCCACAGGCTTTGGACCACAGAATCGTGCCGCAACGTTATGTACAAAACCAGTGGTCGGTGGCTAGTGGCCGGTGATCGCTTTCATTCGAAACCGCCGTTCATCAACGCCAACCTGCGCCGACACATCCATCTGGTTGACCAACGCAAGTTCGCTGTGAGTGTACGCCGCAGATACGTGCCCAAGTGGTGGAATAGGCATACACGCAAGACTTAAAATCTTGTCCTCGTAAGGGGATGCGGGTTCGACCCCCGCCTTGGGCACCATCTTATTTTACTTTGCGATTCGCTCTGAATGGTGAGCGATTTATGCGCAAATACGGTCGATCTCCGCCAATTCACCAACGCTGAAAGTCAGGTTTTTCAGACAGGCAACGTTCTGCTGCACTTGTTCTGGCGAGCTGGCACCGATCAGGACGGAACTCACGCGCGGATCTTTGAGCACCCACGCCAACGCCATCTGAGCCATCGATTGACCACGCCGCTGGGCGATGGCGTGGAGCAGCCGCACCTTAGCGATGACCTCTGGCTTCACCGCAGCGCGGCCAATGCCGCCGTTGCCTGGGTCGGTGGCAGCACGCGAGCCGTCTGGAATGCCGTCCAGATAACGATCCGTGAGAATGCCCTGCGCCAAGGGCGAGAACGCGATCACACCAACGCCTTCGCGCGCCGCCGTCGGTAAGACCTCGGTCTCGGCCCGGCGTTCAAACAGATGATAGCGCGGCTGATGGATGGTGATCGGCGACCACATCCGTTGCTTGGTGATCTCCAC
>JANMYZ010000707.1:0-8360 GCA_031382605.1 Planctomycetota bacterium
CTGCCGTGTTCGCTGTTCGCAGCAGATGCGGTGACGTATGCCAAACACGTTCAGCCCATCCTGGCCGATCGTTGTTATTCATGTCATGGAGCGGAGAAACAGAAAGGCGGCCTTCGCCTGGATTCGATTGAAGGAATTATAAAAGGCGGGAAAAATGGAGCTATTTTAACTCCGGGAAATCCGGCAAAGAGCTCTCTTTACCATCTAACCTTATTGCCAGCTGGTGACGACGATCGCATGCCTGCGAAAGGCGATTCGCTGACCCAGGCGCAAACCGACAAGCTGCGGGAGTGGATTGCTGCGGGGGCTGTTTTTGACGGCGTTGCTATCACCGCACCAGTCGCCGATCAGGAAACTAAGCCGGTTGCCGCAGCAGCGTCGTTGCATTTAGAGCCAACGGACATTGATCAGGCCAGCGCTAAGCTGAGCAAGCCGGACGCGAGCGAAATAAAAATCCTGAAAGATGCAGGCGCCGTCATTTCGTCGATCAGCGCCAACGGAACGGCGCTGGAGGTGGATCTTAGTCATCTCGAACAGCCGCTGAATGCTGGGCAATTGAAGCACTTAGAAAGTTTAGCGACTCATATTTTCTGGCTCGACTTGCATGGCAGCGCGATCACCGACCCCGGCTTGTCGAGCGTAGCAAAGTGTAAAAATTTGCAGCGACTGAATCTGAGTCGCACCGCCATCACCGATGCCGGTCTTGCTGCGCTCAAGGGAAATACGCAGTTGAAATCGCTGAATTTGGTCAGCACGGCGATCACGGATGCAGGGCTGTCGTACTTAGCGTCGTTCAAGAAACTTGAAAAACTTTACCTGATGCAGAGCAAAGTCACCGAAAGTGGAATGGGAAAATTAGCAAAGGCGCTTCCTGAGCTGACGATCAATCATGGCCCACATTTTTCAACGGTCACCGTGGAAGAGCCAACGGGCGGAAAAAAGAAAAAGAATAAATAAGGCTCTGCGGCGATTCGTGTGGGTTCAACCTCACTAATCAGCCAAAGAGCAAAACCATGAACAGGAGACGCGGAGGCGCGGAGATCGGAGGAGGGGAAGATACTTGCCGAAGAGAATGAGCATTTTCCTCCTCTCACCTCCGCGCCTCCTGTTCGATTTTCTTTTCGCTTTGATGAACCCCAAGGACTGAAAAGACCCACACGAAATGCCGCAGAGCCAGAAATAAAGCGCTCGTTGTTCAGTCGCAGGTTGCGATGACGTTCAACCGGCTTGCGAAACGTATAAAAGAAACGCTAACACCACCCGAAGGCGGGTGGTGTTAGCTATGACAACCGTTAAAAATCAGCTCGTCTAAGGCTGTTCGGCCGCTTTCAGCGGGCGCACCCAGATATTACGGTATTTCACCGCACTGCCGTGATCTTGCAGATGAATCGGTCCCGTAGGGCCGTGCGGGGTGTACGAGGCAATTTTTTGGTGATTCGTTTTACCCATCACGGTGACGTGATTTTGCGTGACGATGCCATTGTGAATAACGGTGACGACGGCGTTTTTCACTAATTTGTCGCCGTCGAATTTTGGGCACTCCCAAATGATATCGTAGGTTTGCCATTCGCCTGGTTTGCGGCAGGCATTCACCAATGGCGGATAGGTGCCATAGATCGCTGACGTTTGGCCGTCTGGGTAGGTCTGATTCTCAAAACAGTCGAGCACTTGGACTTCGTAACGGCCCATCAGAAACACACCGCTATTGCCACGGTCCTGGCCTTCACCTTTGCCGGGCGAGGGCGAGGTCCATTCGATATGCAGTTGGATATCGCCGAAAGAGTCTTTCGATTCTTGGTTACCTCCGCCAGCGATCATGGCACCGTCCTCGACTTTCCATTTCGAATTTTTCCATTTATCCGAATTGGTGCCGTCAAAAAGTACAATGGCGTCGCTTGGTGGTTTGCCAGGTTGCTCTTGGGTGCTGAATGTCCCAGGGGTAATGACCGTTGGTTGCGGGCGATGGCCGTCATGCACATGCCAAGGAGTTCCAGGCACCAAAGGGGTATTTTGATAGCCTAGCTCCCTTTTCGGTTTCTGGTCTTCACCCATGGCGGGCGCGCCGATGGCGATGCCGATGGCGATGGTGAGAGTGCTGACGAGGTTTCGTGTCATGATCAATCCTGGTGGGTGAGAAGGTACGGGCCGAAAGCGGTTTAGTTGAGCGTCAGATCAATAATGCAGGGGACTACATACAGGCTGCAGGCCACAGACACATGAGATTGGACACCATGCGTGATGCGCTTTTACCAGACAAGCCCTTGCCGTGGTTTTTCCACCGCCAGCCTGCGACACATGTCTGCCGCCATCGCATTACGCGTGACCGCTCGCCGCATTGCCGTGGTTCGGCAAGAGCCCGCCGCTCGCAGTCGCTGGCTGGTGGTCGGGCATCTTGATCGGGCAAAGGCCGCCAGCGGAGCGGACTTGCCTCCAGCACTTGTTGCACGCCTAAGTGCTGGAGAAGCGATGCAAGCACGCATCGCCCTTGAACGTTGGCGCGCTGAGCAAGCACAAGAAACTCGTCGTGGTCAATTAACTCAGGCGGCTGGCGATCTCGATCGCCTGACGACATTGTTCGCTGACGAAACCATCGCGGCCAGCGATCTGATGGCAGCCGTCGAACAATATCGCCTACGCGCGGTCATCGTCGCCTGGGAAGTCCTTGGCGTCACTCTGCGCGAACGCGCGCGGCGACACGGCATCGAACATCTCTTTAGCGCCGTTTCGCTTTCATTGATGCGTGATGATGAGCCAGTCGTGATTGCGAGTGATCAGCACGAAACGCAAACCTTGAGCGAACAAGACGTCGAGCGCTTGCGCGGGGAATGAGCGCAGCCCAGTTGGAGCATTGCCGTAGAAAAGGTTTGTTCGTACTCCGTTCCAAGAACTACGGCTCGGTCGACAGGCATTCCACCGGGATGATCTCTGGTTGCTGACTCTTGCTCACCCAACTTAATTTTATCCGCATGCCAGCATTCGGTTGTTTGTATTCTACCCGCAGAACGTGGCGTTTACCCGCCTCCAGCAGCACGCCCCCTTGACGCTCAGAAGTATGATTTTGGCCCCATGAATCGATCACTGGATTATTGTCTATGAAGACACGTGCATGCGAATCACTGCTTAAAGTCAGCAGATATTTCTCGCTGAAGCGTGGCTGAAGATAACCACTCCAAATCACCGAAAAATCACCGTGGCGCTGCTCAGGGGATTGAGGGTCAAGTCCAAGATCGACGTGTATATCTGTTTCGATGCGGCGGTACATGGCATCGGTAAGATTATTCGCCTTATAGTACGTTGCTCGCAAGCCTGGAAGATACATTTTTCTTCCACCCTCGTCTGACTTCATCGTCATTGCTGGGATAGATGGAATCGCTGCGGGGACCTGGGCAATCTGAACTGCGGTATTCATGGGTCGGGCGACGATCTCATCGTTACCGCTCACCATGGCAAAGTGTCCGGTTGAAACTTCTATTGGTGTAGCTCGGCCTAGTGCTTCAGGAGTCGCTGAAATGCCAAGGATACCAACCTTGCCTTCGGCAACTTCCAGACGAGTCGAGCTTTCCGTTGGGGCATATTCTAAACTCAACACCGTGCCGATAACCATGGCCTGCGCGTTGGGGGTCGTGAATATCATCGGACGCCCAGGTGGCTGCTTGGCGACCTCGGCGGTGACCCGACCTGATACCAACGTGACTTGTTTACCAACACGATCTGCTGGCAAACCATCGGCTAATAGGTGCGCCTCGGTACGCTGATCGAATGAAAGAATGGTATGATCGACATATTCCATGCGTGCCTGGGCGCCGTCTGCGATCTGGACATGATCACCTGGCTGCAGGCCGCTTCCGATATGCGCGATCAGCACGCTTTCTCCACGCTGAATGGTGACCCCAGTCGTTGCAAAACTCAGATATCCAAGCGACTGCGGTTCACTTGCCGGACGAATTGCCAACAGAGCAATCATCAATGTCGCCGCCAGCGCACCCATGGGGATCAATATTTTCAGAGCGTGACGTGTCAGCAGCTGATTGAGTGGCTGATTGAGTGGCTGATTCAGTGGCTGCGTCAGTGGCCGAGTCGGTGCCACTCGTAAGGCTGGACGATGACGTTTGCTCGGATCGGGCTGTGAGCTATTGATGTCAACAACTGAACAAATATTGGTCGTCAGCTGGCGCGCCGTTTCTGACAACAGCTCCCATTCAAGCAACACCTCAACAAATCGAGCACGCGCATTGGGGTCGCTTGCCAGCAATTGTTTCAGTCTCACGACATCGGCTGCGCTCAAGCGATCAGCCAAATAATCTTCAAATAATACATCGTTCACGGGCGTATTCCTTCTGCTTCCAATCGTTTACTCAAACAGGTACGCAACTTGTCGCGCAGACGGGACAACATCAGGCGAATGGCATTGACCGAACGACCACGTTGCTCGGCTAAGGCTTCACAGGATTCTTGCTTCCAGTAAAAACCGGCGAGCAGATCCGTGTTGAAGGCATTCAGACGCGACATGCAGTCGCGCAGCGAGCTGCTCATCACGCGTTGCCGTTCGGCCTGGTGGTCGCCAAGGTTTTCCTTCACCGCCCGCTCAACCAGATCGAGCAAATCTTGATCCGGCGTCACCGTTTCGCGGCCGCGACTGCGAATCGCCTCTAAGGTTTTGAAGTGCACAATCTGCCGTACCCACAAAAAAATCCCGGCATCGTCTTTCAGGTCCTGCCATTTATTCATCACCACCAAGTACGCCTCTTGAACGACGTCTTCTGCCAACGGCCAACTGCGCAACATGGAAAATGAGTAGCCCAACAAAGCGTCACGATATTGAAAAGCCGCCTTCACCACGTCGTCACGAGTACGCGGCTTCGCTTCAACCGGAATGGGTTGGTCAACGGGCTGCTTAGGGTGAGGTTGGTCAACCACGGGAACTCCTGTGTTCTATGACGGGCAGCGCCGCGTCATGTCGGTAAAAAATGGTCGTTTTGGCGGCCCTCAAGACCACGTGTCATCTACCTGCGATCGGATCGGCGTCATTAAAGGCCCACCGCTCAACGCACAATCCTAGTTTTTATGAGATTCGAAGTGGTGAGACTCGCGCGCTAAAAAAGCGCCGACCGCCGCCACATCGCTCAACCTAGAAAACGCAGTTGAAAACAATTTTACCGCCAAGACGCCAAGAGAGCAAAGGACTTATAGCAAAGATAAGATTCACCCAATTGGTGAAGACCTAGAGCGCACACATTTTCATTCAAATCCTTGCTTTTCCTATGTGCCCCAACGGGGTGTAGCTTCTTTGCGTCTTAGCGGTGGAAATTTGAATTCCTACTGCGGTTTTTAGGCTCAATCCATGCGTAGAAAAAGCGTCAATTCGTTGGCCAATTCAGCGCAAAACTGCTCCCCGATGGTCCGGTATCGATCAGCGCCAATTCGCCGCGCTGACGACGTTGGCAACGACGAGCGACGGTGGCTCCTAAGCCCAGGCCGCGAGTTCGTCCGGTGATGAAGGGTTCAAACAAACGCTCGCGGAGAATTTCGGGCACGCCACAGCCGGTGTCCTGCACGGTGATGCCGCCGTCGACGATCAATAGAGCAACCCGACCGCCTTCGCGGCAGGCCTGCACGGCGTTACGAATGACGTTGAGCAGCGCTTGGCGGCTCAGTTCGGTGTCGCCGATGGCGCGACCCCGACCACTCCACACCAGTTCGACTCCCGCACGTTCGGCTTCGACCTGTGACAGTTCGCAGGTGGTTCTCGCCAGCCACGGTAAATCAATCGGACGCAGGTCCGCTTCGCGTTCGCGGCTGTAATACAATAAGTCGGTAACCAGATGACCAAGGCGATCGACCTCGGCCAAAATGATGTCGACGCTTTCACTATCGGGTCCGCTGGGCACCACTTCACGGAGCAATTCAGCGTTGGCGCTAATGCCCGCCAACGGATTACGAATCTCATGCGCGACGGTGGCGGCCATGCGGCCCATTTCCGCCAACGGGCGCAGACGTTCAACTTCTGCCAGCAACTGTTCCGCGTTCATGCTGTCGGCTTCACCAACGTGGGCGTCCGTGCGAGCAGCAGAAAAATTGGCAGTCATCAGACGCTCTCGACAACGACTTCGTCGTGTTCCGCCTGAGCAGGATCAAGTTCGCGCAGTTTATTATACAGCGTCGTGCGATTGATACCGAGCAGCTCGGCGGCGCGACTCTTTTGACCACCGGTTTCATCCAACGCGGCGCGCACCAACATCGCTTCAATCCGCGCCAAGTTCCTTTCACCCGCAGGAATGACCAACGTGCCCTTCGGCAAAGCTTGTATTTCTGGAATCGCTGGCGCCGACGCGGGCGGCGCAGCATACGATGACATCATCAACGGCGCTGGCGGCGCGGTGAAAACTTCTTCGTCCATGCACAAATCGACTACGGCGATCTCATCGCTTTCAGCGGTAATAACCGCGCGTTCTACCGCGTTCGCTAATTCGCGGACGTTGCCGGGCCACGCATAAGCGGCCATGGCGGCGCGCGCGGCGACACTAAAAGACATGCCCGGACGGCCAAGTTCTGGCGCCAGACGTTTGAGCAAATGATCGCCCAATGGCAAAATATCTTCCGCACGATCGCGAAGTGCGGGAACCTGAATCGGCACCACGCGCAGGCGAAAATAGAGATCCTGACGAAAGCGTCCGGCGGCAACTTCTTGGCGCAGATCGCGGTTGGTGGCAGCGACGACGCGCACATCGACCACCACGTCAACCAAACCGCCGACCCGGCGGAAGCGCCGTTCTTGCAGCACGCGCAGGAGTTTGGTCTGCAACTGCAGCGGCATTTCGCCAACTTCGTCGAGAAAAATGGTACCGCCGTCGGCAAGCTCAAATAATCCTGCTTTGCCTTTGCTGTCAGCGCCGGTGAACGCGCCTTTCTCGTAGCCGAACAATTCGGCTTCTAATAAGTTTTCGGACAGCGCGGCGCAGTTGATGGCAACAAATTGTTTCTCGGCGCGGGCTGAACGTTCGTGAATGGCGCGGGCGACCAATTCCTTGCCGACACCGCTTTCACCCTGAATCAGCACGGTGGTTGACGGCACGGCGGCTACGCGTTTCACCAGTCCCATCACGCGTTTCATCGCCACGCCGTGCGCGACCAACGAATGACGACCGGATGCTTTACCCGACAACCGTGCAACCTGACGGCCAAGCCGCTGTTTTTCTAACAGATGATTGACCGTGGTGCGCAAGCGTTCGAGCTTGAACGGTTTTTCGATGAAATCGACGATGCCTTGTTTGAGCGCATCAACCGCCAAATCGACGCTGCCATGACCGGTCAACAACACGACTGGCAATTCCGGATCAATGCCCCGGATCTTCGCCGCCACGTCCAGGCCATTGCCGTCGGGCAGACCATGATCAAGCAATACCAAGTCGGGATACGCGTCACGCACTATCGCCAAAGCTTGCTCAGCGTTTTCCGCTTCGCGCACGATCATACCGCTGAAAGCGCGGACAATAGCGTGACGTATGGATGGTTCGTCATCGACGACCAGAATGGTTTCACTCATGTCAGACCCCGAGTTGTAAGAAAATTAACCCAGGATCTTGCTGAGTTTTTCCTTGAAGCGCTCCGGCGTAAACGGCTTCGCCAGATAATTATTCGCGCCAGCCAACACCGCATCTTTGACTTTGTCGGCACTGCCTTCGGTGGTGACCATAATGATGGGCACCTTCTTTTCGGGATCGAGTTTGCGAATTTCTTTGACCATCGTCAGTCCATCCATGTTGGGCATGTTCCAGTCGGACAAGACCAGGTCGATGCCGCCAGCGGCGAACTTATCCAGCCCTTCGCGACCATCGCTGGCTTCAACGATGGTGACATCGAAGCCGGATTCTTTGAGGTTTTTGATCACGATTTTCCGCATCATGGCGGAATCATCGACAACGAGAACGTTCTTGGGCATGAGTGGCTCCTCTAGGAAAAAGCGAAAAGGCGCAAGTGGTTGGCGAGAGTGGATGGATGGGAGAGCGAAAGAGCGAAAGAGCGATGTAAAATTAGACCCTGCCAAAAGCAGTGTGGATTATTACCTCAGCTTTGCGTCAACCGCAAGCTGAGGTCCTGGGACAAATCGGAAGATCATCCTAAAAAACGCAGTAAAGAACCATTTTACCGCAAAGCAGCAAAGAGCGCAAAGGACTTACATCAAAAACAAGACTCATCTGTTTGGTGAAGTCCTTGATCATACGACATTGAATTCAAAACCCTGCCTTTCCTTTGTGTCTTTGCGTCTTTGCGTTGGAAATTTGAATTCCTACTGCCGCGTTTAGGATCATTGGACGGTGACAACTTGGCCGACGGGAACCAAGCCCAGGCGATCTGGCCGG
>JANMYZ010000177.1:0-1540 GCA_031382605.1 Planctomycetota bacterium
TTGCCGGGACCACTCGTGATCTAGTCGCCGCTCACACCATCGTGCACGGTTGGCGCCTACGTTTGCTCGATTCCGCTGGGCTGTGTCACGGCGGCGATGAACTAGAACGCGCTGGGCAAGCGTTAGTCGCGCAGGCCCGACGCGCTACCGACGTGGTGCTGTATTTGCAGCCACCGAACGATAAAAATACTCCTGAGGTCGGTGATCTGATCGTGCACGGAAAAGCCGACCTGGCTGCGGTAGATGGCTTGTGCTGGTCGGTACGCGGCATCGCGCAAGCGGACGCGGCGACGTTGTTAGATCAACTGGGACGTGCGGTGCTTGAGCGCTTACAACTGCCCGTGTGAAAAAGCGGCTCGTTAGTTAGCAACGGGATTGCCCGCGTGATCGACGGTACCAAGAACGCGCCATTGGTATTGTCCATTCACGGTGCGGTAAACTCCATCGGCTTTCCAGCTGCCCCATGGTGTGGTCAGTTGGGCTCCCCAATTTTGGCAAAGCGTAAAAGCATTGGGACTACCTTTTTCTAAATCGACGATTCGGTACCGATTGGGAGCGGCTGTTGCGGCATAACTCCGCACGCCAGCAGTCACCCATGTCGTGAGCTCTGTGGCATCAGTAAATAGCGTTGGCTGATCACCGCCTTTGGCTTCCGCAGTACATCTCATGGAACCATCGCGAGAGCGAAGTTGCAGGCCGGTTTCATCGCTACGCTGAATGACCAAGTGTGGTTTTACCGGAGGAAAACCCAGGCGATCAAGCGCGCGTCCCAAGACATGCGTCGTGAGACGATGGTCGACCCAGACCGCAGGGCTGCCATCGCGACTATCGATACAGCCGACGCGCAGGGCGCAATTGTCAGAAGCCGGCCCGAGTGAAAGCGGCATCCAGTCGGGCGCTCCATGGCGCATGCGAATTCGGCACAGGCTGAGTACGATTTTTCCATGACGCAGGTCGGGTTGAAGAAATGTTGCCGGAACGATCTCACGAAAACGGTCGACGGGCAGAGCGACATTGATGAACCAGCGTTCGGCGACATCAGCGTTCAAGCTGGTAATCGGCTTGATCGGTACGGACCACGTTTGGCCGCTGACGGGATCGCGAATTCGAATAGGTTTGGGTGATGGATTCATGCGTGCCTGTCCGTTCTTTGTCCGTCTTTTAATTCTGTAATTTCTGTCAAAACAGAAACATAAAGGTAAAAAAAGAGCTTGCCAGTCATGGCTTGCCTTTCGGCAACAATGAACTCAGCGCGCTACCCAGCTTCATGGCATTTTTCAGGATGCCGGTGGGCATCGCGAAAATTTGCTCGTACCAACCATTCACGGTGACAAAGAAACCGCGAAGTTCAGTGAGGCGTTCTTTCAACACGGCATCTTTACTGGAATCGGCCTCCGCAAGACATTCTGTCAACAACGCCATGGTGGGATCCATTTCACGTTTCTTGCGTTCTTGAGCAATCGCTCGGAACATCACCCAGACATCTTTGAGCGATTCAAAATGATCGCGGCAGAGGCTTTGATTTGCCTGCTGCTGCTTC
>JANMYZ010000008.1:0-5245 GCA_031382605.1 Planctomycetota bacterium
CGCCAACCCTCCGGCACATCCGGATTAATTTCCTTCGGATCCGGCACCGGATCGAAGACATGCGAACGCATGATGGCCTTGGCATGGTCGCCCTTGAAGGGCGGTTTGCCGGTAAGCATGTGGAACAGCGTGGCGCCCAGACTGTACTGGTCGCTGCGCGAATCGACTGGCAGCGCGCGAGCTTGTTCCGGGCTCATGTAGAGCGGCGTGCCCATGACCTTGCTGCGGCCCTGGCCGTCCTTCTCGTCGACAACTTCCTCACCGCCCAACTGTAACGCCAGACCGAGGTCGGCGAGCTTCACCACACCACTATTGGTAATCATGATGTTGTCGGGTTTGATATCGCGATGGACGATGCCTTGCGCTTCGGCGTAGACCATGGCTTCGGTCATGCCCTGCATGACTTGTGCAACCAAGGACAACGGGCAGATAGCTTGGCGATCGATGACTTCCTTCACCGATTCGCCGTCGACAAACTCCATCGAGAAATAGTCGAGGTCAGGTTCGGTACCCGCAGCGGATCCAGGCATGGGTGCCTTGCCCACATCATGCACCGCAATGATGTTGGGGTGGTTCAAACGACCGGCCGCACGGGCCTCGTCGACGAACCGTTTGGCAAAAATCGGGTCCTGTTTGACTAGGCGCGGGGCAAGGATCTTAAGTGCCACCACCCGGTCCATGCTGATCTGGCGGGCGCGATAGACCTCGCCCATGCCGCCTTTGCCGACCATTTCGTCAATCTCATAGCCAGCAAGCTGTTGCTTAGGTTGCAGGAGTTGGGCCATGGAGGGCAGGGTCATAGCTTCCACCCCCTGGGCAGGCAAGAGCGGGTGACGCCGCCCAGCCCTCACGCAAGGCGACTGAGCCACGCAGTGGCAGTCGCCTGCCATCGCCTGCCATCGCCTGCCGTCGCTTGCCGTCGCCGAAGAGTGACAGAGCAGCAGACAGCGGTGATTTTGTCGATAACCTGCGATCATGCGCCGTTTATGCCTCGTTGGTTATCGTTCCTGTGGAAAAAGTACCCTCGGGCCACTCGTTGCCGCCCGTTTGGGGTGGCCGTTTGTCGATCTGGACCATGCCATCACGGCTCACATTAAAATGCCGATTGCCGCGTATTTTTCCGCACATGGCGAATCGGCTTTTCGTGATGCAGAGACCGCCGAATTACGCGCGACGCTGAAAAAGCCCAGCGATCTGGTGCTGGCAACCGGCGGCGGGTGCGTTTTGCGCGAAGAAAATCGCGCAATTATCAGCGAATTTGCTGGCCTTTGCGTCTACATCCAAGTTCCCGCCGCCATTTTGAGCCTGCGCCTGCGCCACAACTCTGGCGGGCGCCCAAGCCTGACCGGAAGAGCCGTCGCCGATGAGGTCGCTCAGGTACTCGCCGTACGCGAACCACTCTATCACGCGGTTGCTGACGCTGTTCTCGATGGAACCATGCCCGTCGTTAGCTTAGTCACGGCGCTCGTCGGCCTTGTGGAGAACTCTGGCTAAAAGTCCCAGGTCGACGGCAAAATGTGTGGAAGACCGGGGAAAAACTCGCCCATCGCATTACCGCCAACGTGCCATGCTGCTGCTCCTGGTACCGTCTCGTCTGGAGCGTTTTCTGCATGTCTGATGCCGCCGATTTTGAACGCCGACCCGGCCGCCCACGCCCACAACGCGAAACCATCGCCGGGCGAGAACCGCCAAACAACGTCGAATTGGAACGCGCCATCCTGGCGGTGCTGCTCGATGGCCGACATGCCACGGCCATGCACAAAGTTCGGGCGATCATCGAACACCCTCTCGGTTTTTTCCTGCGCGACCATCGCATCGTCTACCTTGCCTGCCTTGAACTGGATGACGCTGGCCACCGGGTCGATGCCCAATCAGCGGCGGAGCTGCTATCGCGCTACGATTTCAAAGCGCTGCTCGAACGATTAAAACACCAACAGCTACTGCTTGAGTCAGATCAGCTGGATTCGCTCGGACGAGCCCGACTGAAATCACTCTATCAACGCTCCGTAGCCGACGAAGCGGTTGGCTACGAAGATAGCGCCTTAGCTGCCATCGGGGGATTCAACAGTGTCACCGATTTAGCCGCAGCTTTCGCGCCAGCGGCCGGCATCGATCGCAACATTGCCCTGCTGTGGGATTACTACCTTAAGCGTCGCTTGATTACCCGCCTGCAAACGCTGTGCGAAAAAGCGTATCGCACGCCCGAAACATTTCCTCAGCTGCTGGATGAAGGAAGTCAGGCGGTACTCGACCTCGGACGCTTCAATCGCTCGGCCACCGTTCACGGCATCGCCACCGTGGTCGACGAAACCCTCGATGACATTCAGGCGCATATCAATAATCCCGAAGTCGGCGTAAAAACCGGCATCGCCGAGGTTGACGACAAATTGATGTCGCTGCGCCCAGGTGGGCTTTACGTACTCGCGGCCCGCCCAGGCGTAGGAAAAACCTCCTTAGCCTTGAAAATCGTCGCCAATATTGCTGGCCACAGTGAAGACAAAAATGGCGTGCTGTTCTTTAGTTTGGAAGTCGATCGCAAAGACTTGGTGAAAAAATTACTCTCCGCCGAGGCCAGCGTCGAATTCAAAGCGCTGGAAAACGGCTCGCTCGACAGCCATGAAATGGAACGCTTAGCTGAAACCGCGAAAATGTTCAAAGGCTGGTTGCTCGACCTCATGGACGTCAGCGACATGACCGTGCAGGGACTGCGCTCGATCGTCAAACGCCGCATGTTGGAAACAAACGGTCAGCTTAAGCTGGTCGTGCTCGACTACCTGCAGCTGCTCAACAGCGCTCGCGCCGAAGCCAACGAATACGAAAAAGTCAGTGAAATCAGCCGCGTCCTGAAAGTCATGGCGCGCGAACTGCGCATTCCTGTGGTCGCGTTGTCACAGATGTCGCGCGAAAGCGAAAAAGGCGCCAGCACCACCCCGCGCGAACCACGCCTGTCAGATTTGCGCGGCTCAGGTTCGATCGAACAAGATGCCGACGCCGTCCTCTTCATTCACCGCGTGGACGCTGGCGAAGGTTCGAAGAACGATGAATGCCGACGCATCAAAGTCATCGTCGCCAAAAACCGTTTTGGTCCAACGGGCTCCGCCAGCATGAACTTCTTTCCTGCCAAAATGCGCTTTGAAATGGCCGCCCCCGAACCAGCTGAAGACGGCGAAGAAGACGCCCCTTATCACCAAGAACGTCGCGCTCGCCGTGAAAGTACGCCACAAAAAGAAGAAGATCTTTTTGGTTGAGTGCGCTTGCGGCTTTGCGGTGGAAGTTTGAATTCCTACTGCCGCGTTTAGGCTGAACCGGCCGACCTATTCATCCGTCTTTATGCGGTAGTCGATCCCCACCACTTGGTTGTTTACCGGATCGGCGAAGTACAACGTTTTGTTGTCGCTGTGGAAACTGACGGCAGTGGTTGGCACTGGTAATTCAGCGATGACGGTGAAGTCGGTGGCGTTGTAAATATGCGTGCCTGATACCGCGACCGAGCCATCAGGAGAAACTGCGCGGATCTGATCGAGAGATGGATTTTTTGACCAAAAATTTCGGAGCGTTTCATTGTTCTTCAGCGAATGTTCAGGGCTTTTGAATACGCCGATGACCTTGCCTGGCTCTTTCAGTTCCATCACGCAACGGTTGAAATAGATGCGTTTGCGCGGCTCGTCGACGAATAAGCTTTGCTGCTTGGCTGAGAAATCGCCCTCAACTCCCGCTGGTTTACTGTAGGTTTTGACCACTTTGTTTAGGACCGCTTCGTTGCTGGTTATATCTTTCGCTAGGCTCTTCCGTTTCGCTTCGGTCGCTTGCGGATTGCCGGCTTTAACGCCAACGCCCGCGCCAAGGTCATCGAGCGCATTTTTAAGGGCGCGACGATGGGCAACGGCGGCCTCAAATTTATCCGGTTCGAACTCACACAGCCACGCGGTGGTCGAGCCACAAATGATATTTGCGCCCGCGCCGTAGGACGACAACGAGCGAATATTCAGCGCGGTTTCACTTTCGTCCTTGCCCGTATTTTTGATCACCAGCGCCTGCCCGGTGCCATCCATAAACCACAAGGATTTACGCCCGACAACGAAAGCCTGCGGTTCATGCGCCAACGAGATGTTTTTCGTGACTTTGCCACTGACGAGATCGAGTGCGACTAAGTTTTTCGAGGTCCGATTCGCCACCCATACCTCGCCCGGCGCGCCGAAGCGAAGATCCACCGGATCGGTTCCGGAAGGAAATACTTCGCGTGCCACCTTGCGGGTCTTGAGATCAATGAAGATGACTTTGTTGGTCTCGGGCGAGATACCAATCAACTGGTCGCGTTCTACGTCCAATAATAAATCAGTCGGATAGGTGTTCAGCGGTATCGCACCCGCATGGCGCTTAAGTCGTTCAAATGGCTGTTTGGCTTCCCAGGCAATAAAGTCGCCGTCGACCCGAAACTTCTTTTCGCGCTCGCGATATAAAACTTTCGCCAACGACAAAGGCGTGGAAAAACAGACATTTTCTTTTCGATTTATTTTTTCCGACACCACACCGACGACTTTGCCAGTAAGATCAAACAGCGGGCTACCGCTATGCATAGGACTGACGGCGGTACTGATCTGAAGAAGTTTCCGCTTATCGACCATCAATTCAATATTGCTCACCGTGCTCGGTAATACCGTTTGAGTCAGAACCGTAGTGCCCACACCCGGACTACCGATAGCGAAGACCTCTGCGCCAACTGGTAAGTCGGTGTCTGAGGCGAGTTCCAATACACTGACTTTCGACGGCTCACTCAAACGAAGTAACGCCAGATCATTATCCACGTCGACGGCCACCACGGTCACTGAACGCGGGCTCGCATTTTTATTCTCAATAAAAACCGCCTGAACCGACTGAGTGCCGCTGACCACATGATAATTCGTTACGATGTAGTCCGGCGCGAAAGCGACAAAACCAACGCCGCTGCCGATATTGGTTTTGACCATCACCACACTGGGGCCGAGCTGCTCCACCAGATCCGTCATACTCGGCTTGCCTTTTGGTGCCTCGGCTGCGGGATCTGCTGAAGCGGCGGCTGCGGTCGCTGTGACCGGCGTGATTGCCGATGGAGTCGCAACGGCGGTCGTAGGCACGGTCGCGGACACGGTCGCGGGGACAGCTGGCGTGGCGGCTGGCGTGGCGTTCTCCGTCTTGCTTGCTTGCAAGCGATCTTGTTCTGCTCGTAACCGTTTGACTTCGGCTGCCGCTGCCGCTGCCGCTGCGG